>DASZZU010000001.1:0-2426 GCA_035544855.1 Gemmatimonadaceae bacterium
AGCGGTTAATTTCTGGGTCAGAATGGGAGACGAAAAGGGGCTGCGCAAAACCTCGCCTTCGGGCGGGTTGTCGGGCGCCGATTTCGCCGGCGTCGGGCTCCAGTTCGCCGCGGCGATCGTCATCTTCCTCTTCGCCGGACAGTGGGTCGATGACAAGCTCGGCACCAGCGGCTTGTTCACGATCGCGGGAGTTTTCATTGGCGGCGGCGCCGCGTTCTACCTCATGTATCGCAAGATCACCGCGGCACAGCGGCGCGACGACGAAGAGAGATCGGGGGACAGTGGCCTTGGTCCGAGAGATGGTCAGCGGTGAAGGAAGCGAGAGCCCTCGGATTCTTTGCAGGTGTCTCGGCCGCTCTCATCCTCATCGCCACCCTGGTGCTGCGGACGTTCTTCAGGACCACGGCCGAGCACAGGGCGATGCTCGTGAGCGCTGGACTGGCTTTCGCAGTACAGCTCGGCTCTTACGCGCTGCTCCGCCCGGCCCGCGCGGGACGAGGAGCGCCGGGAGAGCTGCTGATTCGCTGGGGAATTGGCGCGGTGATGAGACTGTTGGTGCTGGTGCTGTACGCGCCTCTGGCGAGAGTGATATTCCTCTCACTCGATGCGGCGCTGGTGAGTCTGGTGACTTTCTTCTTCATGACGATGATGGCCGAACCACTGCTGCTCGAATATGATCGTTGATCAAGTAGACTTCATAACTCCGCACATCAGCGACTCGCACACGCTCGACTATCCATGCCTCAAGGCGGGGTTCGTCTGCGAATACGAGCTGCCGCACTGGAGCCCGATCCACATCGGCCGTTTCATGCTGGACATCTCACCCACCAGGCATGTCGTCATGCTCTGGATTGCCGCGACGCTGTGCATCGTCACCACGCTGCTGGCTCTCCGGGCACACAATCGGAGAACGCGCGAAGGAAAAGCGCCGAGCGGATTCGGCAACGGACTCGAAGCGCTGGTGCTCTATCTGCGGAACGAGGTCATCCTCCCCAACGTCGGCCCTCACGGCAACGGGTACGTGCCGTACCTGCTGACGCTATTCTTCTTCATACTGTTCGCGAATCTGCTGGGGCTCGTTCCCTACGGCTCGACGGCTACCGGAAACATCTCCGTCACGGCGACACTCGCAATCATAACCTTCATCGTGATAGAGTTCGCGGGCATGAAGGCGCAGGGGAAGGCCTACATCAACACCATCATATTCTGGCCGCACGACATGTCGCTCGGCATGAAGCTCTTCATCTCGCCGATTCTCACGCCGATCGAGCTCGTTGGAAAGCTCACCAAGCCGTTCGCGCTGGCGATCCGCCTCTTTGCCAACATGACCGCGGGCCACGTCGTGCTGCTCGCGCTCGTCAGCCTCATCTTCACCTTTGGAAGCTGGCTGCTGGTGCCGGTGCCGATTCTCATGGCGCTGGGCATCTCGGTTCTCGAATTGTTCGTCGCATTTCTGCAGGCGTTCATCTTCACGCTTCTCTCCACTGTGTTCATTGGATTGATTCGCGAGGGTGCGCACTGACGCGGAGCTTGCTCAACTTCGCGTAGGTATCCGGCCGAGCGGGCTGGAGAAGTCCGTTGGGATGAATAATCCCGCTGACGGACGGCGACTCGACGTCGCGAGCATGACATATCACGTTAAACGAAAGAGGAAAGGAAAATGATTTTTGCGCTGCTGCAGGCTATACCCGCCGCCGGCGGTTACACCTCCCAATACACTGGGGCGTGGGCGATGCTTGGCGCCGGAGTTGGCGCCGGACTCGCGGTAATCGGAGCGGGCATTGGTATTGGTCGTCTGGCGGGGCAGGCGATGGATGGAATGGCACGTCAACCCGAGATGGCCGCGCGCATTCAGACCGGCGCGATCATCTTCGCGGCGCTCGTCGAAGGTGTCGCGTTGTTCGCGGTCGTCATCTCGTTCCTGATTCAGAAAAAGTTCTAGCACCACAGTGCGGGCCGCGGCGCTCTGTCGCGCCGCGGCTCCACCGCTGACCTACGGACAATTACTCTATGACGCCATTCGTTTTCACACTCCTGCAGCACGTTGCTACCGGGGCGAACGCAGTTCCGGAAGAAGCCGCGCCTTCGGGCGATCTTCTCACGCCGAACGGCGGGCTCATGTTCTGGACGCTCGTCATCTTCCTGATTCTCTTCGCCATCCTCGGCAAGCTGGTGTTCCCGAAGATCACCGCCGCCGTCGAGGCGCGCGAGAAGGCACTGGAAGAGGCTATCGAAGGAGCGAAGCGCGATCGCGAGGAAGCGGCGCGCGTTCTGGCGGAGCAACTGAAGGGGATCGAGGCGGCTCGGGTGGAGGCGCAGAAGATCATCGTCGAGGGGCGCCAGACCGGAGACAAGCTCCGCGCCCAGATGATCGAGGAGACGCACCAGCAGCAGCAGGCGATGCTCGAGCGGGCGCGGCGCGAGAT
>DASZZU010000002.1:0-6704 GCA_035544855.1 Gemmatimonadaceae bacterium
CGAGCTGATCGGCCTGCTGTTCATCTACGCGGGCTTCTACTTCAACACCGCGCCGGCGACCGCGGCAGCCCCCTTCGCGATGGCGACATAGCCGCGGTTCAGTGCGCACCTTGCGGCCGCGGCTGTCGCGATGAGGGCACACCGCGGCGCGCCTGCCGCGTGGCGAGCGACTGGCCGTGGCCATTCGCGCCGCTGCTCGATACGGACGGGCGGCTTCACGCTCGCGTCGGCGCCATGGATGCGCAAGGACAGCCCGCGACATCGTTCTATGTCACCGACCGCTACCGCGAGATCTACGCGACCATGCGGCCGGAACAACCGGGTTGGCCCGCGACGACGGACGACGTCCTCCAGTGGTTGACGTTCGTCAACATCCAGTGTCCGGAGTGCAGCCCACCGGAGTGGTGAGCAGCGTCTCGCGGAATACATGCTCCTCGAGCGCGAGCTCGATCCGGGCGTCGATAATGCCCGTGGTTGCCGACGAACAGCATTCAGCGCTTCCGAGCGATGGAAACATGACTGCCGGCTTTGGGAGAGTGGAACGCGATTGCCAGACGGTTCCAGCCGTTAATGGCGACGATCGCCATAGTCAGGTCCACGAGCTGGCGCTCCTCAAACTGCTGGCGCGTGGTGCGATATAGCTCGTCCGGGACACCGCTCGGGCCGAGTTGAGTGACGGCCTCGGTCCAGGCGAGCGCCGCGCGCTCGCGCTCGGTGTAGAACGGAGCGTCCCGCCAGGCGGAAAGCACGAGCAGCCGCTGCGGTGTCTCGCCGGCGGCGATGGCGTCCTTGCTGTGCATGTCCAGACAGAAAGCGCAGCCGTTGAGCTGCGACGCACGCGTCCGCACGAGTTCCAACAGCGAATGTTCCAGTCCGGACTCCCCGACGTAGCGCTCGAGACCGAGCATCGCCTGGTATGCGCCTGGGGCGATTTCCTTGTACAAAATGCGAGTCATTCCCTCTCTCCAATCAAGCCGTGGTGCACTGAAGTCTCGACCAATCGATACGGCGCGTGCGTGATGGATGTCACGTTTCCTGGCCCGCGAGCGCGCGGTCGAAAAGCGCTCGCACGGCGTCCGAGCACGCCTCGCCGACGCACTCGAGTGGCGCCATTCCCACGATGCGGTGGGCTCGGATCAGCGGAAACGCGATCGGCAACTTGAGGTGGGTGCCGTCGGCCAACATGAGCGTCGGCGTGCCGCGTACGTGGAACTGCTCGCGGCCGATCCGACTCTCCTCGAGCACCGCCGCGCGTGCCTCCGGACTCGCGACATCCCGTTCGAACCGCGGCATATCGAGTGCACCCTCGCGCGCGATGTCGAGCAGCACCTCGGGGCGGCCGATGTTTCTTCCCTCCCCGAAGAACGCGCGACGCACACGAAGATCATAGTCCATGCCGACCGCGTGACCCTGACGCGACGCCGCCCAGGCCGCATCGAACGCCGGCAGCGTCGTCGTGAGCCAGTCGTCCTCGGGATATGGCGCGAATGCCGCCGCCGGCTCCTGGATGGCGGCCAACCACCACTCCTGCTCGAGCAGCGGCCGCGGCGGGCCACCGGGGCGCAACAACTCCAGCGGGAAGGACCGCGTTCGTAGAGTCACCCGTTCTTCGTATTCCTTTCCGATCCGGTGCAGGCGCACGGCCGCGATATAGCACCACGGTCAGTAGTATTCCGCCCACTCCATCAGCTCAGGACGCTTCGCATCCGTCATGATTCGCTCCGCTCAAAGTTTGTACGTCACCACGCGTCCGCGGCTCGCGGGACGAGCCGGTATAGTCGATCGCGTTGCATTGAATGATGAACGCTAACGCGTGAACGAGCCCGGCGCTCAGCAGCGCTGGCGCGACCGTGAACCGCGCGGCGCGACGCGGAGGCGACGTCCGCCTGCGTTCCGACCATAACCCGCATGGCCGAATCGGCCTGCACATCGGTAGGCGAAACCAAGCGTCTCGGTGCGGCGATGCTCCGGCGATACCTGACGACGCTGTCCGGGCGGCGGTATTGCTTGTCGGGATCGACGCTGTTCATCTCGGGGCTCTGTCAGAGATCGGGCATGCCGGGAGCCAACACCCGTATCGAGATGTACGCGGGCTACTGACATCGACGCCAGCCAGTTCAACGCCCCCTCCACGCTCGTCAATTCCTTCCCCCGAGCGACTCCAGCGTGGCCGCGACGTCGAAGGGCATGCCCCGCGCGGCGAGCGTGAGATTGCGACTGGAGGGCGCAGGATCGAGCCGCAATAGGCGATTGGTTTCTTGATACGGAGATGGGAGGAAGCCAACTGTATCCTCGTCTCTATACCCGTGATGGCCTTGACGAGTTAGTAGATATCGTTGCCCGACAGTGCACCCTCGCAGCGGGGAGGATAAAAATTACATCCCAACCTGACCACGTGATTTGGTGCATTGCTGCACCGCAAGCTATCATCGAAGTCGTGAAAGATATCCTTGAAAACCATAAACAGTATGAAAAAACCTTCTATTTTTACTATCGGTCATTCTACGAGACGAATTGATGAATTTGTCGAGCTGCTACAAATGCATGGTGTCAAGGAAGTGGTTGATGTTAGATCCATACCCATGTCCCGCCATAATCCACAGTTTAACGGAGATGCCCTAAAACAATCCTTAAAACAAAACAGTATTCGGTATAAGCATTTGAAAAAACTTGGCGGTCTGCGTCATTCAAAAAAGGATTCTATAAACCTTGGTTGGCGCAATGTCTCATTCAGGGGATTCGCGGATTACATGGCAACTCCGGAATTCTCGGAAGGTTTGGAAGCGCTTACAAAAATCGCAAGCTTGAGAGGAACTGCTATCATGTGCGCTGAGGCTGTACCATGGCGCTGCCATCGTTCACTCATCGCTGATGCACTTGTTAAGAAAGGATGGCTGGTACGGGATATCATTAGTCGCACGTCTGCCGCAAAACATCGGTTAACGCCATTCTTGAAAGTAAGGAAAGGCCAGCTCATCTACCCCGCACCCAAAACGTGATTCGCTATCTATACAAGAAGCCGAAAATACTTTTCGTGGGCATCAATCCTCAAGCGCCGGCTCGATGAGGTGCTCCAGGCGATTCTCGAGCCGATTCGATCGCGACGCGCGCTACTTGCGCGCGACCCCGCCGAAGGAAGCGGGGAATGCCGAGTTTCTCAGTGCGGATTCCGCTGCGGCGACGGCGCGCCGGCCCGGGCCCTCTGGATCGCCGCAAGCGCGGCCTCCGCCTCGGCCATTCGCGGATCCAGCCGTAGCGCCGCACGGAACTCCGCTTCCGCCAAATCGAGCTGGCGGCGCTGCGCGAAGAACACACCGAGGGCGATGCGATTGCCCGGCCGATCGGCGTTGTAGCGCTGACTCGCGACGAACTCCGCGGCCGCGGCATCGAACGCGCGCCGCTGATCGGCGCTCTTCAGTGAATCGGCAATCGGCGCAAGCAGCCAAGCCGCGCCCTGGCGCACGGCGCGAGTGCTGTCGGCGAGCATCGGCACGCCGAGTGCGAGCCGCTGCGAGGCGCCGAAGCTCTCCGCGATCTGCAGCGCCGCGAGGCGAACGAGTGGCCGGCTGTCGTGCGCCCACGCGCGTGCCGCCTGGAACGTGATCGAGCCCGGGTGCTCGGCGAGTCGGCCGAGTGCGGAGGCGCGCACGAACCATGGCTCGGTGGAGTCGTTGGCCACACGGGCGAGCGAGTCGTTCGCGCTCGAGTCGTGCCGATCGTCGGCCGCGAACGCTCCGGCGAAGCGCTGAAATCCCGGCAGCGGAGTCGGATACCAGACACGGATCTGCGCGGCGGCCCAGCGTGCGTCGCGATCCGCGTGGCACGCGTTGCAGGCGTTCGGGACACCGATGGCCACCGTGAGATCCGGCCGCGGGATGCGGATGCTGTGATCCTGACGCGGATCGACCTGCATGTACGTGGTCGCGGGCATGTGGCAGGACGCGCACGTCGCGCCGGGACCGGCGGCGAGGTGATGATGGTGCGCGGTCGTGTCGTACTTCGCCGCGAGGTGGCACTGCGTGCAGACCTGATTGCCGGGGTTGCGCAATTTCGTCGTGTGCGGATCGTGACAATCGGAGCAGGTCACGCCGGCTGCGTACATCTTGCTCTGCAGAAACGAGCCGTAGTTGTAGACCTCGTTCTGCTGCTGGCCGTCCGGATGGTACAGGCCGGAGATGATGAGCGGGATGTAGTAGTCGAGCAGGTGCGCGCCGGCCGTATAGCCATCGGCGATGTGCACGCGGCGGGCGTGACACTGGGCACACGCCTCGATCTCGTGATCGGTGCGACGCGGCGCGCTGCGATAGGGAATTCCCGACGCCGAATCGGTGGCCCAATGCACGCCGCGACGCTCGGCGAGTCGCGCTTTGAGTCCATCGTCGTGCCAGACGATGGGGCGCAGCCAAGCGGGATAGCGCCCCCACGTCGCGTGCCGTGAGCCAGGACCATGACACGCTTCGCACGCCACGTTGACTTCGGCGAACGACGTGCGGAACTGATTGGTGTGCTCGTCGTAGCCCTTTCGGACCGCCGTCGAATGACAGTCGGCGCAATTGGAATTCCAGTTGTATGAACGCCCCGTCCAGTGGAGCTCGTCCTGCGGTCCGACGCCGTGACCAGGCGTGAGCGAGAACCAGCGTTGCCCGCCCTGGACGGCGGGGCGGGCGTCCCAAGCGACGGTGAGCGCCTGCACGCGTCCGCCGGTAAGCTCCACGAGGTACTGCTGGAGCGGATAGACGCCGAACGTCCAGCGGATCTCGTAATCGTGCAGCGCGCCGTCTTCGCCGTCGGTGTTCACGAAGAAGCGATCGCCGCGGCGGAAGAACGTCGACGTGACGGCGCCGCTCGTGAAGCGCGTGGCGTCGAACCGGCCGAGCACCGCGCCCGGCTTGGCGTCCTGCATGGCGACGGCGTGCTGCGACGATTTCCAGGACGCGTCCTCGGTGGCGTGGCACGAGGCGCACGCCCTGGCGCCGACGAACTCGGCGCGCGGCGCTCCAGCGGCCTGGGTTGCCTGTTGCCAATGCCGGGCGACGGCGAAGGCCGCCAACGCGATCGCGATCAGGACGACGGCGGCCGTCGTGGCGACCCAGAAGCGCGTGTTCGATGGCATCCCTAGCAAGTAATGTGAATCTGTCACTCGTAACTAGTGTAGTGCCTCATAAGGCGACACGGCGACGCATTCGATCACCCTTCCACCCACAATTGCAAATACCAACAGGCTCACGAGCGGTTACACGCTACCGAGGAGGTCTTCTGCGATGATTCAAGACACACTCTCACGGATCGATCGGTTCACGACCAGATGTGCAGCGTCTGCAACGTGGACATGATGCGTATCCTACAGAGAAACGCTCACATCCGACGCAGAGTCCGAGGTAAAGAGAAGCAATGGCTCGGGAAGATATCCGCGAACTGCACTGCTCCCGGTTCTGAGCGACCTTCTCCCCCCTAAGCTGAGCGAGAAAATGGAAAATGCCCCGCTGACTTCGGAGTCAACCGGGGCACTTCACTTTGCCAGAGCCTTCAACTTGTCGCGAAATCTCGCGATTTCAGAATGTCCTCAGCGAGGTTTCGGAGCGTCAGCTGCATTGACGTACTCAAGTCCCCAGGGCCCCTGTCCGTGAAGCTGGATAATCGTCCTGCCGTTAGTCCAAGCAAAGTGATGAACGCCTTCAGGGATCATTCCGAATGTCCCGGAGTGGAGCGCCATTCCCCCCTTAGTGGTGAACTTGTCTCCCATGCCGACGCCTAGAGTACCGCTTATCACGGTGACATGCTCATCCGCGTGATGGAAGTGCGGCGGTATCTTGTAACCTGGCGGCATCATAAGGCGCATCGTGAACTCTCCCGATTTCATCGGATCGCCGTCAAGCACTGCGAGTTTCGCCCCCATTGGGAGAATGGATGGTGCGGGTCCCCACTTGAGCGAATTCGGCGACGACACACTGGGGGATCTTCCCGTCTGGGCAGCTGCGACCGCCGCGCAGCAGAATGCTGCGGCAAAAAGTGCGTACTTACGCATAGTGGCTCCTGGAGGATGAGTGGTTTCCACGAAGATGCGTGGGGCGAGCGTGGAGATCAAGATATCTTCCTGAGCAGCGAAGAAAGACTCCAGCTTGCAATGAAGTCTGCGCTGCATCGCCGAGGCGGAACTCGGCATCCTAGCTTCGCGTTTCACCGCTGACTGCCTTTTGATTTCTCCTCAGCAAGTGAGTCGATAATGGCGACGACTTTCATGCAAATGGCCTCAGACGCGATGACAGAAGTGCCGGCAGTCACCGCCGAGGAGGCACAGCAGCGGCTGCAGCAGAAGCCGAACCCTCTCTTAATCGATGTCCGCGACCGCGCCCGCATTGGCGCTACTGGCATCGCCGCAGGCGCAGTTCCAATCTCGTCAGGTTCCCTGCCCGTTCGCGCCGATCAGGAACTCCCGGAGGAATTTCGCGACCCGCGACTGCAGGACCGCTCCCGCCCGGTGATGACCATCTGCGATCTGGGACCGATGTCGGCGATGAGTGCCAAAACACTGAAGGACATGGGGTTTGCAGATGTGGCGTATGTGAAGGGCGGCACCCAGGCTTGGAAGGACGCTGGGCTTCCCATCGAAGAGCTCCGCGCGGAGTAGACGCCGCTGAGGCAAGCCTTCGGCGTTGGCCACCGCATCCTAACTGCATCGTGCAAGAATTCCCCGAGATATGGGG
>DASZZU010000003.1:0-2202 GCA_035544855.1 Gemmatimonadaceae bacterium
GGGACGCCATCTGTTGGATTGTTGTTGAGCACCATCGTGGTACTCGCACTCGTGATTACGGGAACGTTCGAGCTGGTGCTCGCAATCACGGCTTTCTTCTTCGTTGCGAACTACACGCTTACGTTCGCGAGCCTGCTAATACTCCGGAAGAAAGAGCCCCAGGCTCGGCGACCATTCAAGGCGAAAGGTCATCCGTGGACGACGGGCGGCGTGTTCCTGCTTTCAGTTGCATTCCTCATAGGCGCGGTCGCCGCCGACACGCGAAACAGCCTCTACTCGCTCCTTCTTCTTGCCGCGAGCTGGCCGGTATTCCTCATCATGCGGCGCAACATTCCCGCCGCAAAACGGGTCTAGGCGTTAATCGGCGCGGTCCCGCCTGTAGGCCCTCGCAGTTTCGGAACATGGAACGCGCTTTAGCCCCGCCATTGCTCGCGTCCTTGCAGCGACACTCCGATTCCATTCGAACCAGCGTCTTTGCGCCGGTGCTTGAGTGCAACCCAGCCACCCTTCGACAATGCTCTGTTCGGCGATCGGCAGCTCACGGCGCCGCTCTATGAGCGCTGGCAGAGCATCACGCGAGAGTCGTATAGCGTAGTAGGCGTCGAATTTGCCCGACGCGCGTGAGCGATCGATGTTCCGATTGACGATCCACGCCTCGTAGTTCCAGAATGCCAACATTGTGAAGACGGCGAGCGCGATCACGGCGAGGCGTCGTGCGAAGGCAACGCTGATCGAGCCCCTCCCGATCTCGAGCCAAAGGGCAACCAGGACCGCGGCCGTCACCACCATGTACGCCTGGGCGAAAAGGCGCGTTGTCGTAAAGCCATACGCCTGCTCGTAAAGGATCACGCGGCGAAACGCGGAGAGAAGAACGAGCTCGAGTGCGATCAGGAGCGCGGCTTCGAGGCGGACGAGCGAGCGTCGCATCCGTTGATCGGCGTCTCTCGGACGCGTCGCCTCGAGCACCAGTGTGATGCCGCCGACGATGGTGACTGCGAGCGAGAGCTCGGCGAATCCTTTGCGCGCGTATTCCGCGAAGGTGACGCCGCTCCCAATGGCACTCGGCGGCGGGTGAAACAGATACGAGACCTGAAGCAAAACGAAGAGCCAGAGAATCCCCACTACGCTCCATAGCACTATTCGTTGTTCCGTGATTCCGAGCCTAGCGGGCAGGGTCAACGCCGGTAGCGCCGGCAGCCGGGCTTCGCTCTCACGCGCGGAGAGAGAATTGGCGCCAAGCGTGAGGGAAAGGAGAAAGAGGAAAAAGAGCACGCGGGTCGCGAAAGACCAGTGGGGGAGGAGAGCGGTGAGATGATCGCTGGTCCACGCGAACACTGGATCGGCGTCCCGAAGGAGTGCGACGAGCGCGATCGCGATTGGGAGGGTCAGCAGGACACCCTTCACTATAGGCTTCGCTCGAGGTGATGAACTAATCCGTGGCGCGCTCGCAGCTTCACGGGCGCTGGCGAGCCAGACGCGGAACGGTGCGAGGAATGGAACCGCGGGGAGCAGTATCGCGGAGAGTGAGCCCCACTCCTCAGTTCCTGTGACGATGACCGCGAGGCCCAACAGCATCGCGTCGCTGATGACGATGAGGAACTGGATGAAGTCGTTGTCGGTGATTGCGAGGCCGAACGCGAGGAGCGTCGCCCAACCGAGGAGGATCAGGACCGGTACCGCGACTCGCTTGTGGGACCGCACGCGAGCCAGGATCAAGCCGGCGGATGCGGCGGCGACCCAGATTCCCCAGTTCACGCCGGGCCACGCGTCAAAAAGAATGGCCGCGCCCAGGGCCGAAGCGGCAGAGGCCGCGAGCCACACGGTGGTGGTAGACACCGATTGCGCAGAATTCTCTTGCATTGCAGAGTACTTTACATCGCAAAGTTAGCACGCGCAAGGAGCACCTTCGGAAGAGCTCTTTTGTCCCAGTGTCCGCGCAAAAAAGTCTTGAACCCCGTCCCATTGACTTGGGCTCTTTGGCGAATAGGTTTACAAGGCTATGGCGGAACGCGTTTACCGCGCCTGCCTGAATTAAAAATTGATCGCCGGTTACGTGCCTTTGGGCAGAGCCGGCGCGCCTCGAGTCCCCACCTGTGAAAGAGTTGCGGGTGCACCCGGCGGCAGCGGATGGATACCGGTCCCGTTCAGGGACGCCATGGTCCACCCGCGTTTTTGTTGAAATGAGACCACCGGCTCCAGCTG
>DASZZU010000004.1:0-8047 GCA_035544855.1 Gemmatimonadaceae bacterium
GTCGTACAGGTGCGGGACTCCCAGAGCTGCGCGCGACTTTATCGGCGGCACTCAAGAGCGCGCCGCCCCGCGCGGCAGACGACCTCTTCCGACTGCCGGTCGATCGCGCGTTTTCCATCAAGGGAACGGGAACTGTCGTCACCGGAACCGTCTGGAGCGGCGAGCTGCGCGCCGACGCCAACGTGCGGGTTCTGCCAAACGGAAAAACGACACGAGCGCGGAGAATCGAGCAGCACGGCGCGTCCGCCGACCGAGCAAGCGCGGGCGGTCGCGCCGCGATCGCCCTCGCCGGTCTCGAGGTGGGCGATGTCCCTCGCGGGAGTGTCCTCGTTACCGACGAGTCGTGGCAAGCGACATCCATGTTCGAGGCCGTCGTCGGCGTCACTTCTGATCTCGCTGAGCGGCTGTCGCCACGCACGCAGTTGCGGGTACACGCCGGGGCGAGTGAAGTAGGCGCCCACATCGTCTTCGCGTCTGCCGATACTCGTACGGAATCGCCCGCGTTTGCTCGCATCACAACCGACGCGCCAATAGTGCTTCGCGGTGGTGACCGCTTTGTGCTCAGGCTTCCTGCACCACTCCGAACGATCGGTGGCGGGGCTGTTCTCGATCCGTATCCCCGTAGACGTGCGGTGCCAAGTCTCGCGCTCGATGAGTTGGAAAGGATGTCTGTCGAGCCGGCGGCGCGTTTGCGTTTTCTCCTCGATGCCGAATCAATGCGCGGCATCTCCCTTCGGGACATTCCCGTTCGTGTGGGTTGCGCTCCGGCGGACGTGGACAAGCTCATCGAAGGGGCAAATGCCTACGTCGGCGCGCACAACCTTTTCTCTGCCGAAGCTGTCGAACAGGTAATGGCAACCGTACAGCGGATAGTCGCGGAATATGAAATCAAGTCTCCTCTCAGCACCGGCATTCCCAATCGAACGCTGAGAGAGGGCCTGCGCGTCAACGAGGAGCTGGCCGACATCGCAATCCGCGAGATGGAGAGAGCGGGTGAAATCGAGGCGCACGGCCCAGTCATGCGCCGCAAAGGGTGGGTGCCTTCACCCACCGTCAGCGACGTGAACGCCAGCAACCACCTGGCGCATGATATTTGCGCTGCTGACCGGGAGCCGCCGAGTGTGAGTGAGCTCGTTGCACGTTACGGCAGCTCGGTTCCTTCGTTGCTTCATTATCTGGAGCGGCAGGGGCGAATCGTCCAGGTGGAGACGGATCGCTATTACGACCGAGGAGCTGTTGACGCGTTGCTCGCGAAATTGAGAGGGGAGCTGGTGCCAGGCCGCATCTATGTGCCTGCCCAGCTTAGAGATGTGCTAGGCTTCTCCAGGAAGTATCTGATTCCATTCCTCGAGTTTTGCGATCGGATTGGTGTAACAGAACGGCGGGAAGAGGGTAGAATACTTAGGCAAACATCTGCAATTCTGCTTGACACTCTCCGAGCTCACTCTTAAGTTCGCGCCAAGAGAACATATGTCCACCTTCGTAGGAGTTAGCGTCTAGAGACCCCTCTTTCGTCAGTATTTGGAGACAACATGAAGCACCTGTGGCGGGCGCTGTTTATTGTGCTCGTGCTCGGCGCGTTCATGCCAAGTCGTTCGGCGGCGCAGGGGACTTCTACCCAAACCGGCGGAGGACAAGGCGCCGGGTTGCAACTCGGACAGAATTTCCCGAACCCGGTCAATCAAGACACAAGGATTCCGTTCGTCATCGGCGACCCGCAGGGATGCACGGATTCCGGACGTCTGCACCGCGTAAGTCTGCGGATTTACAATTTGCTGGCGCAGCTAGTTGGTGTGCTGCGTCTGCAGAGTGGTGGGAACGCAGCCGGCGGCGAGCCGCTGGATGGACTGCAGTTGACGTGCAGCCAGTACCTGGCGTACTGGGATGGGAAGCACTCCCAGACGGGAGAAGACGTGGCCTCGGGCATCTACCTCTACAGGCTGGAAGTGGATGGCAAGGTTGTCGTCAAGAAATTGATCGTAAGGAAGTAGTCTTCTGACTTTTTTGAGGCGCGCACTGGCAGAGCCGGTGCGCGCCTTTCTTTTTTTGTCGCTGAAGTGTGCCAGGTTGGCGGGTTTTATGCGGCACCCGCGTTGCACCCGTGAGCCCAATCGTACTCACCGAAATCAGCCCACATGATCAATCCGGACCGTCTGACAGTAAAGGCAACCGAAGCGTTCAACGAAGCGGTTGATCTCGCCCGGCGCGCGGGTAATCCGCTCGTTTACGATCTGCATCTCCTCCTGGCGCTCCTCACGCAGGACGAGGGCATCGTCGTTCCAATCCTGCAAAAGCTCGGCGTCAGCGTTGCCCAGCTCCGCGAGACAGTCGGACGCGAGATGGCTCGCTACCCCAAACAGTCGAACGCTCAGCCCACGCTTTCGCGCGAGCTCAACCTGGTTTTCGACAAAGCCGAGGCAGACGCGAAGAAGCTTGGCGACGAATTCGTTTCCACGGAGCACTTTCTTCTCGCGCTCTCCGATGTCAAGGGTACGGAAAGCCGCAATCTGCTCACGAGCGTCGGCGCGACGCACGATGCGCTGCTCGAGGCACTTCAGTCGGTGCGTGGATCGCACCGCGTGACGGATCAGACTCCGGAGAACCAGTACCAGGCGCTCCAGCGCTACTCGCGTGATCTCACCGAGGCCGCGCGAAAGGGCAAGCTGGACCCCGTGATCGGTCGCGACGAAGAAATTCGGCGCGTGATCCAGATTCTTTCGCGGCGCACCAAGAACAACCCGGTCCTCATCGGCGAGCCTGGAGTGGGAAAGACCGCGATCGCCGAAGGTTTGGCGCAGCGAATCGCCAACGGCGATGTGCCCGAGGGACTCAAGAACAAGCGCTTCGTTGCGCTCGACCTCGGCGCATTGATCGCGGGCGCAAAGTTTCGCGGTGAATTCGAGGAACGCCTCAAGGCTGTGCTCAAGGAAGTGACCGAGGGCTCAGGCCAGTTCATCATGTTCATCGACGAGATGCACACGCTGGTCGGGGCCGGCAAAGCGGAGGGCTCGATGGACGCCGGCAACATGCTGAAACCGATGCTCGCCCGCGGCGAGCTTCGTGTCGTGGGCGCGACGACGCTCGACGAGTACCGGAAGCATCTCGAGAAGGACGCCGCCCTCGAGCGGCGCTTCCAGCCCGTGTACGTCGGAGAGCCAAGCGTTGAGAGTACGATCGCGATTCTACGCGGCCTCAAGGAGAGATACGAAACCCACCACGGCGTTCGTATCACCGACGGGGCAATAGTCGCCGCGGCCACACTCTCGAACCGGTATATCGGTGACCGCTTTCTGCCAGACAAGGCGATCGATCTCATCGACGAGGCAGCATCGAGGCTCCGGATCGAGATCGACTCGATGCCGCAGGAGATCGACGAGGTTGAGCGCCGCGTCATCCAGCTCGAGATCGAGTGGCAGGCGCTCCAAAAAGAAAAAGACAAGGCCTCGCGCGAGCGACTGAAGAATCTCGAGCGCGAGCTGGCCGAGCTGAAGGAAAAATCCGCGGCCATGAGAGCCCAGTGGCAGCAGGAGAAAGAAGTCCTCGGCAGCGTCGCCAAGATCAAGCAGCAGGTAGAGCAGGCGCGCATCGAAGCCGAACAGGCGACGCGGCGCGGCGATCTGCAAAAGGCCGCCGAAATCTCCTACGGCCAGATACCCCAGCTCGAGAAACAGCTTCGGGAGGCGGAGCAGAAGCTGGCGAGCAGGCAGGAGGGCGGAGCGCGATTCCTGAAGGAGGAGGTGGCGGCGGAGGACGTGGCCGAGATAGTCGCTCGCTGGACCGGAATTCCGGTTTCGAGAATGATGGAAGCCGAGCGTGAGCGGCTTACCCGCCTGGAGCAGGTGCTCGCGACTCGCGTCATTGGACAGGAAGAGGCGGTCCGCGCGGTGGCGAACGCCGTGCGCCGCTCGCGCGCCGGGCTCCAGGATCCCAATCGCCCGATAGGCTCGTTCATCTTCCTCGGCCCGACCGGCGTGGGCAAAACCGAAACCGCTCGCGCCCTCGCGGAGTTTCTCTTCGACAACGAGCAGGCGATGGTTCGGATCGACATGTCGGAGTACATGGAGAAGCACGCGGTGGCGCGGCTCATCGGCGCTCCTCCAGGATATATTGGCTTCGAGGAGGGTGGACAGCTTACGGAAGCAGTTCGGCGCCGACCCTATTCGGTGGTTCTATTCGATGAGATCGAAAAGGCACACCCGGACGTCTTCAACATCCTGCTCCAGATTCTCGACGACGGACGGCTCACGGATTCGCAGGGGCGCACGGTCGATTTCCGAAACACAGTCATCATCATGACCTCGAACATCGGCAGCACCTACATCCTTGAGCACACTGGCGATGATCGAGCCGTTATCGAGGCACAGGTAACGAACGCGCTCAGGCAGCACTTCCGGCCCGAGTTCCTCAATCGCGTCGACGACATCATCATCTTCCGCCCACTCGGCAAGGCAGAGATCGAGCACATAATCGACCTGCAGCTGGGGAAACTCGAGAAGCTGCTCGCAGACAGGAAGCTCACGCTCGAGCTCACTCCAGAGGCGCGCGAGGTTCTGGCCACGGAGGGATACGATCCCGCGTTCGGCGCGCGACCGCTGAAGAGGGCAATCCAGCGGCTGTTGCAGAATCCGCTCGCGCTTGCAGTACTCGAGGGCAGGTTCAGCGAGGGCGATCACATCATCGTCGAGCGCGACCCAAAGGGCGAGCTGACCTTCAGAAAAACGAAGGAGCCAGCGCTTGCCGGCAGATAGCAAGGCGACAAGCGAACCACTCGGCGTTGCCGCGTCACCCCTCGCGATCGACGAGCAGTACATTCGAAACGCGCTCGACCTCGCGCGCGAGGCGGTAAAGCGAAACGAGGTTCCAATCGGAGCCGTTGTCGTGCGCAACGGCTCCATCCTCGCCGCCGCGACCAATCGTACCATTCGTGATCAGGATCCAACGGCACATGCCGAGCTGCTCGCGATCCGCGAAGCGTCGTCAAAGCTCGATAGCTGGCGACTCGACGACTGCACTCTCTACGTCACGCTGGAGCCGTGCGCGATGTGCGCTGGGGCCATAGTCCTGTCGCGGATGAAGCGCGTTGTGTTCGGCGCCTGGGATGAGAAAGCGGGGATGGCCGGCTCGGTCGGGGATCTGTTGCGCCATCCGCGGCTGAATCACCGCCCTGAGGTTCGGGCAGGGGTGTTGGCGGAGGAGTGTGCGCGCCTCCTCGAGGAATTCTTTCGACGTCAGCGCGCGGTCGGTTGAAGAAGGGGCTTTCGCCCGATAACTTGCGAGGCTGCAGGACAGGTGGCCGAGTGGTTGAAGGCACCGGTCTCGAAAACCGGCATACCGGTGAACCCGGTATCGAGAGTTCGAATCTCTCCCTGTCCGTTCATTGCTTCGCGCCGCTGCTCTATGCGCGTAAGTAATTCTTCGCGCCGGAAAACGATGTTGGGACGGGTGGCCGAGTGGTTTAAGGCGCACGCCTGGAAAGTGTAATAAGCAGGACGGCAAAGTCCGGCATGGGACCGGTTTTCATAGGGCAGGAGCCGCTACCGCTGGCATCCAGCCGGTCCAGATTGCCGGACTTTTGTGCACCCAACGGAAAGCAACGGATAGTAGCGTGCTCTCTACCCAACCGGAAAGGCCGCACGACGCTAAGCTGCTGACTTTCGTAACTTTATGCGACGGAAATCCAATGCCAAGCTATGATGTAGATCGCGACGTCAAGTACTTCGAGCCCGATCACTGGAGTTTGTGGTTTCACCTCGAAACCGCTCGCGATCACTGGGAGGAGGTATATCGCGCTTTTTGGGAGCTAGACGAAGCGAAGCCGATTAATCTCACCTTCAAGACCTGGGAGCTGGCCAAGGAGCTCGATTCTATTGCCGCTGCAATGTACGGAGTCGCATCTCAAATGAGGGTTGAAGGCGGAGACGGAGAGCCTCTGTCGCAGGCACGACTTCTCGCTTTGCGAAATAGCTTAGCCAGCCACGCCGAAATATCGGTAGTGAAAAGCCGGCTTGAGCTGGAACTCGGAAAAGATGTTCTCGAACGGCTAAGGCTAGGTGCGGACCGTGTAAAGCAAGTCCTCAGCCTGATTACTTACGCGCCGAAGATGCCTTTCCCAGCCGAGTATCTTGAGAAGGCAACCCGGCTTTACTTACTGGGGTGCGACTTAGAATGCTTGATTCTATGTCGCTGCACATTGGAGTCGGCACTTAAGCGCGAGTTTGACGACAATCTCATGCGGAGCAGTGTCGGCCCAAAGCAAAGGTCGAAAAAGACCGGAAGTGAGTATGATTACACGCTGGAGCAGTATCTCTCGTGCGCTGAAAGGCAGAATCGCCTGACGGGGGAAGTGTTGCAAAAGGCGAAGGAACTAAAAAAATCCGCGAACATTGCTATCCACGGTATCCCTGCATTCGAACGGACTCAGGTACCAAGCGCTCAGGTCGCACTGGAGAATCTCACGACTGTGCTTTCGAAGCTTTTTTGCGTTGACTAACTCAACGCACAAGGATCAAGGTTGCGGAGCCCGCGCCGAACAATTTCACGACGATGATTCAAACCTGACCGACTACCGATTGCGGCGCTGGCGGACATTGCGAAACTAGTTATTCGAACGGCGCTGCAAGCGGTGAGACTTCCCAGTATCCGTGAGGATGTATTCCGCGCCATGAAACTCAAGAGAACCGTTTTTCTCGCAATATTGCTTTTCAAGGCGTGGCAGGCGTTGCCCGCACAAGACCTGTCAAACGCCCATCTGAAAGCATTGCATCAGTTGCAGTCCATCTCGGTACTCAAGTGCAGCTACGAAACTTCGTACGTGTCGCATTTCGAAAAAGGGGCGTGGAAAACCGATGTGACGAAGAACGATTCGACCGGAGTCTTCCTAGTGACGGATATCAATCTTGCGAATCGGACCGCAAGAATCAGCTTCGTTCTTGGGATAACGTCGCGCGTTTCAGTCGCGTTGCATGCCGATGGACTTGTCTTTGCTGATTCTTCTGAGATGACCGACAATTTCGGCGCTCCACTCGGGCATCAAAGCTCAATGGTTGTGTATGCGGCGGGCGGAACTGAACCTTACAAGATTGGGTTTCCGACGGCATCGTTCGAAGAACTTTGGAATGCCGGCTCACCTTTCGTCATCATTCGCGTTGGAGTTTGCAAAGCTTTAGTAGGCGGAAGCTAGACCAGCTCCGCCCGAACGATGACGAGGCATCCGCGGTCTAGCGGATGCCCGCGGATCCCAAAGGCGACGCGGCCTCAGCAGCGGCAAGCGCTGCGCGAATTCTTGGGCCGTCTTGGTGACTTATCGCGGCGGCGGCATTGTAAGTCGCTACTTCAAACCAGCACGCTTCCGCGTCTGATAACCGTCGCGTGTCGTTGCGTGCGGCCTGAAATCGCGGTTGATCCTTCTTCGGCAAATGCTCTTGCAGCGTTGACATGGCCTCTTGGATTTCCTGCGGGCTAACATCAGTGACCGCACTTGGGGTGCGCACTGCTTGGAGGAGCCCCGTCACCATAATATCCGCCCATTGCATCAGCTTCTTGGCTGGCAGGGAACCGACCAGCGAAGCATACGCCGGACCGCTGAGCGTTCGTCGTTCCACCTCCGCGCAAATCGACGTGTCGGCCTGCGTAAGGATGCTGACCAACAACGCGTAATGAGCAGCCAAATTCGCGTCGGTCAGATACCTAACGCTTTGCACCGCGAGTTGCTGCGACCGCGCGGCGACCTCGGCGCGGGGGAACGCCCGGAAATAGTCATTGATCTCGCCTCGCGGATCGACCGCAGAAAGCGCGCGCCTCAGAGCGAACCCATACCGCGCCACAGGGTCAGACGGGAACCCCGTTGTATCAGGCGCGGCCGCCGCCGCGCCCCCGCGGCTCGGTTCGCTGTCGGCGCATGCAGCGACGAGCACCATGGCGCATAGGCTAACCAGCGAGCGAACGCCAAAGCTCGGCGAGCCTCGTTTTTGCAACGCGCCATCAGCCTTAAGCGTCTTTCCGACCCCCTTTTTCATGGCAGACAGTAACTCTTTTTGAGCATTGAAGT
>DASZZU010000005.1:0-18682 GCA_035544855.1 Gemmatimonadaceae bacterium
GAGGATTGTGCGATAAGTCCCGACTCTCTCCGAGAGGATCTCCTCGACGAGCGAAGAGAGCATAGTGTGGTTCTTCGCGAGCGCGCCGAGGTTCTTGAGCGAGTAAATGCCGCGCCAGATCTTCTTCCCGTCGCCGTGGACGCGCGGCAGCGTGCGCGCCATCTGCTCCAGCTGCTGGACCAGGCTGCTCCCCGTTTCCTCCGATCGCGCCCGGGCATCACCGAACAACGCCTCCGGCAGAACGGTCTGGTAGAAATTCTCCTGATGGATCTCGTCTTCGGGGCTGGCGATCACGCGAAGGGCGGCGAGCACATAGGCGACGACCTTGTCGTCCGCGAGCGCGCGTCCGTGGGCGAGACGGCACGGGATCCCGGAATTCAGAAACGCGGACTCGAGCGCGCTGCCAATTCTGTGCGTCCGATACAACAGACCCACGTCACCCCACCCAATCTCTCCATCGCGCTCCGTATGGTCGTGCGTCAGATCGGCGATGATCCACGCAGCCTCGGCATCGTCATCCGCAAAGGTGAGCGCGATGACTGGAAATGGTGACTCGACGTTCGTCTCCTGGGGCGTCCGATCCTTGAAGAGCTGCTCGTTGAGCGAGATCAGACGTCGGGCGTAGATGAGTACTTCTCTCGGACAGCGCCTATTCTCCTGAAGATGGTGCAGACGGTCGTCGCCGAGGATTTTGAAATCATTGGCAAAAGTCATGAAGACCCGGGGATCGGCGCCGGTCCAGGAATAGACCGACTGCTCGTCGTCGCCGACGGCGAAAACGTGGCGATGCTCGTGGGCAAGCTCGCGAATGATGCCGTACTGTACCGGATTCAGGTCCTGGAATTCGTCCACCAGGATGACGTCCCAGCGTCCTCTCACAGCCGATGCTACCGATGCAATTCTGAAAAGCTCGGCGGTCTTGAGAAGGAGCCCGTCGAAGTCGACCATGTTTTGTTCGTTGGTCGCGCGCCGGTAGCCATCATAATACGTCTCGTACCTGTGACTGAGCGGCTCACCGCGAAAGCGGTAGCGCGCGAAAGCATCGAGCACGCTCTTGTGAAGCTTTCGGGGAACCTTGAGGCGGCGAAGAAGCGCTAGCTGGTAAAGCTCGTCGGCGATTCCGAAACCTTCCTGCAACCCTACCTGGTCGCCGTACTCTCGCAGCAAGTCGGAGCAGAACGAATGGATCGTGCCGCGCTTGACGCTCTCGACGCGGGGGCCGAGCTCGCCATCGAGACGCGATGCGATCTCTCCGGCTGCTTTGTTGGTGAAGGTGAAGACGCAGATGCGGGCGGGATCGAAATCACGGTTCTCGACGAGAAATCTGATGCGCTCGATCAGGCAGTAGGTCTTTCCCGCGCCCGGGCCGGCGCGCACGAGCAGCGGCTGCGGCTCGGCCTCAATCGCCGCGCGCTGCGATGCGGACGGCACGCGTGGACCCGGCGTGGCGCCAATCGACACCGGAGCGATCCCGGCGAAAGAGGTTGTGAGCGCTCCATCCATAGTTGTGAACTTTGAGAGTCCGACATACTCTAGCTGCCTTCCCGCCCGGCTGCCACTACGCGTTCACCGCAAGCCTGCTGTCGTTCACGGGGCGCGATTGTGCGAAGGGAATCTGGTGGTTGTCACTCGCGTGATTCTTGCGCCGAGAGGCCGGATGCGAAGTGATCTCATGCGCGCGAGCTTGTGCATCGTGGCGTCCCTTGCGGTGACCGCCTGCGGCACCGCGGCTCGACTTCCGGTTGCCGCGGGAACGGGCTTCCATCCGGTGCTGCCCCCGCCCGAGCAAGCGCTGATCCCCGTCGTAAACGTCGTGACGGCCAAACGCTGGGCAGCCGACGCGACGCCTGTGGCAGCGGATGGGCTGACAGTCCACGCCTTCGCGCGCGGTCTGGACCACCCGCGCTGGATTTATGTGCTTCCGAACGGCGACGTGCTTGTCGCGGAAACGAACGCACCGAAGCGGCCCGATGATGGGAAAGGAATCAAAGGGGTTTTCTTCAGGTACTTCCAGGCGAAGGCCGGTGGCGCGGTACCGAGCGAGAACCGCATCATCCTCCTTCGCGACCGCGACGGAGATGGCATCGCCGACACGCGGACTGTGTTTCTGTCGGGACTTCATTCGCCCTTTGGAATGGCGCTGGTCGGTGACGCGCTGTACGTAGCGAACACCGATGGCATCGTGCGCTTTCCCTACTCACGCGGCGCGACGAAGATATCGACACCAGGTGCCAAAATCGTCGCTCTACCCGCTGGCCGCATAAACCATCACTGGACCAAGAACGTGATCGCCAGCCCGGACGGATCGAAGCTTTACGCGTCGGTCGGATCCAACAGCAACGCGGCGGAGAACGGGGTCGGAAAGGAGGAAGGTCGCGCGGCCATCTGGGAGGTGGATCCCGCCACCGGGAGTCATCGCGTCTTCGCATCCGGACTTCGCAATCCGGTCGGCCTCGCCTGGGAGCCCGAGACTCGCAAGCTGTGGGTCGCGGTCAATGAGCGTGACGAGCTCGGCAGCGACCTGGTGCCCGATTACATCACGGCAGTCCGGGAGGGCGGGTTTTATGGCTGGCCATTCAGTTACTACGGCAAACACATCGATTCGCGGGTGTCGCCACAGCGGCCGGATCTCGTCGAGCGGGCCATCGTTCCCGATTACGCGCTTGGCCCACACACCGCATCGCTCGGACTCGCCTGGTCGGGCGCTACATCTCTGCCCGCACGATTCAATGGCGGAATGTTCGTGGGGCAGCACGGCTCGTGGAATCGAAAGCCGCGCAGCGGCTACAAGGTGATCTTCGTTCCATTCGCGCATGGAATGCCGTTCGGCGAGCCCATCGATGTCTTGACGGGCTTCGTCAGGCAGAATGGAGACGCGATGGGACGGCCGGTTGGAGTTGCTATCGATAAGTCTGGCGCGCTGCTCGTCGCGGACGACGTCGGGAATACGATCTGGCGGGTTACTCGCTCACGATAGTTTCGCCCGGTCAGTCGGGAGGGGATCGGGACTCCGTCCCGTGCGCAGTTATGGATCTGTATAGGGGCGCCCCTAATGCGTCGAGACGTGTAAGCTCAGAAGGACTCGCGCGCCGGCTTGACCACTCAGCCCGTGAGTCTCAAGTTGGGGAGTCAGTACCGACCCAGCGCCTCTGGTCGAGGGTCATTGCTTGCAACTCCCCATCAGCCGCATCCGGGAGCTACTCGCTCCTACGTACACGATCGACCGCGAGCTCGGTCGCGGTGGAATGGCGACGGTGTGTCTCGCTCAGGATACCAAACACGACCGCGTTGTCGCGCTCAAGGTTCTCCACCCTGGATTAGCCGAGTCCGTCGGGCCCGAGCGATTCCTGCGAGAGATAAAAGTCGTAGCGCGGCTCAGTCATCCGCATATCCTGCCCCTCTTCGACTCGGGTGAGATCGAGGGATTTCTCTACTATGTGATGCCGTACGTCGAGGGCGAGTCGCTGCGCGAGCGGCTCGAGCGCGAGAATCAGCTCCCGATCGACGAAGCCATTCGACACACCTTATCGATTGCCTCAGCTCTCGACTACGCGCACAGGCAGAACGTGGTGCATCGCGACATCAAACCCGAGAACGTGATGATGTACGAGGGCGAAGCTATGGTGATGGACTTTGGCATCGCGAAAACCGCAATCGACACCGGCGAGCACAGCATTACCAAGAGTGGCGCGCTCTTCGGCACGCCCGCTTATATCGCGCCCGAGCAAGCCGCTGGCGCGCGCGAAGTCGATGGGCGCGCTGACCAGTACAGCCTCGCCGTTGTTCTCTATGAGATGCTCGCCGGCGAGCGTCCATTCGGCGGCGTGCCGGACGTCGAGACATTCGCCAAGCGGTTCAAGGAGACGCCAACTCCAGTGGGACAGTTGCGCGAAGGTGTCCCGGAATCCGTCGAGACTGCGCTCACAAAAGCGATGGCACCCGATCCGACTCAGCGTTACGCGAGCATAGCCTTGTTCGCCCAGGTGATCGGGTCCGGTACTCACGCCGCGCCCATCACCGTACACGCTACTCCTCGACCCACAGTATCAGCGGCAAAGTCTGTCGCCGTGCTGCCATTCGCAAACATGAGTGCCGAGGCGGACAACGAATACTTCGCCGATGGCATCGCGGAGGAAATCATCAACGCGCTCACCAAGGTCCAGTCGCTGCGCGTCGCGTCGCGCACCTCTTCGTTCGCATTCAAGGGAAAGAACGAAGACATCGGCGAGATTGGACGCAAGCTCAAGGTCTCGACCGTTCTCGAGGGAAGCGTGCGCAAGGTCGGCACCAAGCTCCGCATCACCGCGCAGCTGATAAACGTCGCCGATGGCTATCACCTGTGGGCTGAGCAGTACGACCGCGAGATGGAAGACATCTTCGCGATCCAGGCCGACATCGCCCAGGCGATCGTCAAATCGCTGCGGGTGATCCTGAGCGAGGGCGAGAAGCTCGCCATGGGAAAGGTGCGCACGGTAAACGTGGATGCGTACGACTACTATCTGCGCGGCCGAAAGTTTTTTCATCAGCACCGGCGGAAGAGCCTCGAGTACGCGGTGCAGATGTACGAGAAGGCGATCGAGATCGACTCAGACTACGCGCTCGCCTACGCCGGCATTGCGGTCGCCTGCTCACTTCTTTACACCTACTTCGACTCGCGGGCAGTCAACTCCGTGCAAGCAGATGTCGCGAGCCAGAAAGCCCTCGAGTTGGTGCCTGATCTGGCCGAGGCCCACCTCGCGCGCGCGTTCGCGCTGAGGCTCGGCGAACACGCTGAGGAGGCGGAGAAGGAATTCGAGGCGGCGATCAAGCTCGACCCAAAGCTGTTCGACGCATTCTATTTCTACGGAAGGTCGCTCAAGTATCAGGGCAGATATGCCGAGTCAGCGAAGATGCTGGAGCGCGCATCGCTGCTTCGTCCAGAAGACTTCCAGGCTCCGGCATTTCTCGGCGGCGCGTACGCGGGGATGGGAATGCGAGCCGAGGCAAATGCGGCGAGGCGGAGGGCGGTAAAGCTGATCGAGCAGCGTCTCGACCTCAACCCGGACGACGCGCGCGCGTATAATCTTGGCGCGACGACGCTGATGAAGCTCGGAAACACTCCTCGGGCTATGGAGTTCGCGGCGATGTCCCTCTCGATCGAGCCCGACGACCCGCTCATACTCTACAATGTCGCCTGCATGTACGCGCTGATGGACAAGCGCGAGGACGCCCTCGGCCACCTCGAGCGCGCGGTCCGAAACGGCTTCGGTCACAAGGAATCGATGGCAAACGATCCGGATCTCGATTCGATCCGGCGCACGCCCTGGTTTCACGCGATCGCACAAGCTATGACGCCGAGCTGAAGTCCGACTACCGCGGGTCTGAATGCCCGTAACTTATTCTTGAATCTTCTCTTGCGCGCCCGGCATCATCACTTAATATGGCAGTAGACTCAAACGGATGTTTCCGAGAGATACGCGACGATGTCCACGCACTCAAGCGGATCGAACGCGCAGCCTCCGCGGTGGAGACTTCCTCAGCGCCAAGAGGAGCTGTTGCGAATTGCGCTCAGGCTTGGAGGGACAGGACCCACTGTCACCTCTGATCAGCGCGCGATCATTCGTCAAATCTGTTCGGCGCCAGAAAAGCGGACGTTCACGCCCGAGGATTTTGTCATCGCGTTCAAGCTCGCGCTGGCCGACGCAGCCACCGACGTAGGGATCCGGCCAGGGCCCGAGCGCAACGATTTGCTCGCGCGCATGGTGAGCGTCGGCATCGAAGAGTTCTTCCGTCTACCCTCGGCCGACGACGCTCCCAAAACGACCAGCGCTCAGGAGATCGCTCCCGAAAGTCGGTGACCGTCGGTCACCAAACCGGCCTGCGCTCATCTCGCAGCTGCCGCTCGGCCATCTTCTGCACGAGCCGATCGAAGTCTTGCTGGGAGAAGTTGCCGCACACTCCGCGCAGACGCCGAGCTATCTCTTCGCGAACTTCTTTCTCACGGAGGGCATGGAGTTCTGTAAGAGCGGAATCGATGTAGACCTTTTCTTGTGATTCCAAACTGAGCGGCGGGGCGAAGAGTGATCGTACGTTACCGCACAATATGGGCCGCCTTCGCTCTGCAGGACCGAATCAAAAAAGATTCTTTGCTTGCGTCGGGTTTCGGGTCTCTATTTCGGATGCAGAGGGCGTCAACCGGTATTACGCAGTCCCTGCGCGACTCCGCTCAGAGTCGTCGCCAGTGCGTCGTCGATCTTTTCTTTGGTTTTTTTGTCGAGGGCGACGGAGCTGCGCTTTCTACGCAGCAGGGAAACCTGGAGTAGCGACAGCGGATCGACGTACGGATTTCTGAGCGCAATCGCCGACTGAAGCACCGGGGTGTCGTCGAGCAGCTGCCGGTGACCGCGAATGACGAGCAGCGCATCCACAGCGCGCTCGAATTCACCAACCAGAGTTTCGAACAGCTTCAGATCTCCGCCCAGCCGCGTCACGTACATCCGCGCGATGTCGATGTCGGTCTTCGCGCAGACCATCTCTACCTTGGCGAGGAGATCGTCTACGAACGGCCAGACGTGCGCCATCTTCTGAAGTCTCGCCAATCCGTGTCGTGAGAGGATTTCTTCGCCGAGCGCGGTGCCCACGCCGAGCCAGCCGGTGAGCATGAGGCGGATCTGAGTCCAGCCGAATCCCCACGGTATCGCCCGGATTCCCTCTATGCCCGTCTTCGCGCCGGGACGATAGGCGGGACGCGAGCCAAAGCGGGCATTGGCGAGCTCGTCGATCGGAGTGGCGATGCGAAAGAGCTGGAAGAGCGCGTCGTTGTCGTGGACGAGCTCTCGATACACGGCGTGCGATCTCTCCGAGAGCCGGTCTATTACCTCCCGAAACTCGCCCACCTCATGTGGTTCGACATTCTCCCGCCAGTCCGTGAACGCATGCAGAAGTGTCCCGGCAGTCGTGACCTCGACGCTGCGCTCGGCCACCGGCAGCAGTCCGAACTGCTGCGAGATGATTTCTCCCTGCTCGGTAATCTTGATGCGACCGTTGGTCGTTCCAGGTGGGAGCGCGGCCAGCGCGCGATAAACCGGCGAGCCTCCTCCTCGTCCCACGCTCCCTCCCCTGCCGTGGAAGAGCCGCAGCTCGACTCCCGCATCGCGAAAGAGATCGGAAAGAGATTCCTGCGCGCGATAGAGCGCCCAGGATGACGCAACGATGCCGGCATCCTTTCCGGAATCGGAGTAGCCGATCATCACTTCCTGCCGGCGCCCGCGCGCCTCGAGCTGTCGCGCGTACACGGGGTCGTCGAGGAGAGCGCCCATGACTAGTGGTGCGTGATCCAGGTCGTCGAGCGTCTCGAACAGCGGCACGACATCGAGTCGCGACCTCGGCTTCTTGCCCGAGAGATCGACCAGCCCCGCTTCGCGCGCGAGAACGAGAACCCGCAGAAGGTCATCAGGCGACCGGGTCATCGATACTATATATGTGCACGCCGCAAGCTCGCCGGCTTCGTCCTGGATCGTTTCGATCGCGCGGAATGTATCGATCACCTGTCGCGTCTCAGTCGAGGCAGAAAGCTCTCCTTTCCGGCGCTGGTATTTGCCAAGCAGGACGGTTCGCAGCCGATTTCCGTCCGTAATGCCGATTCGGGCCTTGGAAAGAATTTCGGCAACCGCCGCCGCGTGCACGTCGGCGTGGTCGCGCACATCCATCATGAAGCCGTGGAATCCATGGGCCCGCACGCCCGCGATGAATGGATCGAGATTCGTGCGACACGCCTGAATGGCTCCCGCGCCGTTCAGATAGTCGCGCACGAGCGTGAGGTCGCGCTCGAATGCGGCGACGTCAGGATATGCCGCGCGCTCCTGGCGGACGCGTCCGGCGTCGCGCGATGCAACCAGCCGCCGTGTCGCTTCGATCCGCGCAGACATGAAACTCAGCTTCAATCGGAGAGGCTCGTCGGCGTTGCGCTTTCTGTTTTTCTTCCACACGTCCGGCAACAGTTGTCTATCGCTTTCGATCGACTGCATCAGCGCGTCAGATGGCGGCGTGAATTCAGCGGACAGCGAGAGACGCTGCACCAGCTCGTCGAGCAGTTCGCGATATCTGCCGAGTATCACGTGACTGGCACGGCGCGCGGTGGCAATTGTGATCTCGGGTGTGACGTAGGGATTTCCATCACGGTCTCCGCCAACCCACGTCCCCCAGCGCAAAGGCACCGCGAGCCGGAATGCATCTGCCGAGCGCGAGAATTCTTCCTCGAACGCGATTGCGAGCGCGGAGTGGACGTGCGCGCCGGCGTCCAGCAATCGGGTCTCGAGATACCAGAGCGCGGAGCTGACTTCGTCGAGAACGGACGGCCGATCCTGACGGACTTCACTCGTGAGCCAGAGCAGCTCCACTTCGCCTTCCATCTCCTGCTCGATCAGCTTTGCATCGTCGGCGGGCGCCTGTTCGCGCGCGAGCAGCTTGTCGGCCACTCGCGCCTGCAATCCCAGCAGGGTGCTCCGAGTGGATTCGGTGGGATGCGCAGTAAGAACCGGACGCACGTCGAGCGTGAGCATCGCACGCTCGACCTGATCGGCCGTGCAGCCCATCTCGCGGAGCTTTCGCATTGACCACCGTACCGATGCCGGCTGTGGAGCACCGGCCCCTTTGCCGAGGTACGTATTCCGACGCCGGACGCGATGAGTCTGCTCGGCAGTGTTGATCAGCAGAAAGAAGAGTGTGAACGCGCGCGCGGCCATCGCACACTGCTCGAACGTCAGACAGTCGATCCTCTGGAGAAGCTCTTCGAGAGACGGAGCATCGCGCTCGCGGTGACGCCGCGCGCGGGTCGCGACACGGAGCTGCTCGACGATCTCGAATGATTCCTGTCCCTCGAGTCGCTGGATCACCCGGCCGAGTGCGGCGGCGAGCCAGCGGACATCCTCGTGGAGCGGGAGGTCCTCCTGGCGAGATCGTAGTCGCACAATATCGCGCTGCGGGTGGGCGGGCATGTCGCTGGAAAGTTAGCGGAATGATGACCTGCAACATCCCCGGACGGGGTGCTATATCGTTCAGAGCGCCCGCGCCATGACGTTGTCCTCATCCACGCGCTCGCCAAAATAGAACGGCTTCCTGCCGACGACCTCGAATCCCAGTCGGCGATAGAATCCGATCGCCCACGGCGCCTGCGACCAGACCTGGAGCCAGATCACATCCGCGCCCGCCTGCTTCGCCACATCGCAGCAGTGATTCATGAGCGCAGCCCCAACGCCGCGCCCCTGAAACGCACCGTCCACATAGAAGCGCACAATCTCGAATGCGCTGCGACCATCACATCCGGTCGGAACTTCCTGAGTCGCAGAGAGGTGCGCGTAGCCAATCGGCGCTCTGCCTGAGCCTTCAGCCACGAAAACGGAGCTGCCTTCGCGTTCTATGGCGTCGGCAATGACCTCGACAGAATACGCACGGGCGAGATATCGACTCAGCTCCGGCTCGGGGTGCGTCGGCCCGTATGCTTGCACGAACAGCCGCGCGCCGAGGGACGCGATCGTATCCGCGTCATCCCGCGTGCAGCGGCGAATGGTGTACGCGTCTGGACTCGGCGTTTTCCGAGCCTGGTTACCGAAGCCGGTTCGCCAATTCAGTGAGGTGATCCGCCGCTTCAGTAATCGGTTTGGCGCCCGTGAGCGCGGCCTGATCAAGCGCGGGGATTTCCGGTTCTTTGTGTGAATTTCTGATGCCAAGTCGTTTTCGAAGCTCGTCGCGAAAAGCTCTGGCAGGACCGTAAAATCGGTCGCGGTACACCCGCCAGGTCGCGAGATGTCGCTGAATCAGCTCGCCGCTCTCGCGATCGAGCTCCTTGTCGCGCTCCTCTTCCGATAAAGTCCCGAGTGCACGCGGACGGAGCAGAGTGCTGACATACACGCTATCACTCCCCGCTTCGAAGGTCCGCATCGCTTCCGCGAGCTGGAGCGTTCCCTCTTTCAACACAGGCGCCGGCACCATGCGCAGCTGCTCGACAAGTGGGTCAACTTCAGGCGGCGTCGGCGGAGCAGATGCTTCCTCTTTGAATCCCATATCCACAGGTTGCGGCACCGTGAGCAGCAGCCAAACGAATTCCGCCGCGGTCACGACGAGATACGATACAGCCAGAACGGCAGTGATTCTCAGTCCGACCGGCCACGATCTGAACACTCCATGACCGTGCCACAAAATGTTGAGGACGGAGATCACGACGCACCCGGCGATCTTGGTCGGCTGGAGCAGCGGGAGCTGTTGCCAGGCGCGCGGAGCAACGCGTCGCCAGTTTCGATTGCGGAGAGGAAGACTCACGTGTAGGAGACTGTTTCTCAGACTAGTGAGTCACGGATTTTCGTATCTTGGAGGACCTCGAAAACATACAGTATTTTCGCTCAATGCAGCCGCGCGCGGTTAAGCCAATCTCCTGCCCTTACTGCTGACAAAATCAACTGCGCTAACAAATCAGCGGCGGCGGCGGATTGCTAGGAAGCAAGTTTTAGCACCATATCTGTGTACCTCTTTCTCTATCGCTATCGGAGCTGGAATGCGCTCACCGTCCCGGCTACTGATTGCCCTTTGCCTGCTGGCCTGCGCGCCCCAAGCCGTTGGTCACAATGCGGTTAGCGCCGCCCCAGCTGTCAGTGCCTCCAGTCAGTGGGAGCCAGACATCGCGCGGTTCGAGGCCCAGGATCGGGCGAACCCACCCCGGCCGGGCAGCATCGTCTTCGTCGGCAGCTCCTCGATCAGGATGTGGGCGACGCTCAACCGCGACTTTCCCGGTCTACCCCTTTTGAATCGAGGGTTTGGAGGATCAGAGATAGTCGATGTCGTCCAATTTGCGGATCGCATCGTAGTACCGTACAAGCCGCCAGTCGTGGTTTTTTACGCGGGCGACAACGATCTGGCGGCGGGGAAAACGCCGGCACAGGTTCTCGATGCTTTCCGGTCCTTCGTCGCCACGATGCATCGGGAGCTTCCGGGCACGCGAGTGGTGTTCGTGTCGATCAAGCCCAGCATCGCGAGGTGGAGCATCGTCGACAAGATCCGCGAAGCGAATCAGCTTATTCGAGACTACGCGCGTACGGATGGCAGACTCGTCTACGTCGACGTATTCAGTCCCATGCTCGACGCGTCTGGTCAGCCGAGGCACGAGCTGTTTCTCGAGGATGGCTTGCACATGACGCCCGCGGGCTACTTAATCTGGCGCGAGCTGATCGCGCCGGTCATTCGATGAACGTCAATCTGTCGCCCACATTTTTCAGAGGCTGTATGCGAAAATCGGTCGTCTTCGCGTTTGTTGCTCCTTGTCGCCTACCCGACTGCATCACCTCAGAACCAATCGAGGATGGAGACGGGTTTTCTCAATCGATCTGTAGTGCTCAACGGCACCACGTACCGATACCAGATCTTCGTTCCCGCGTCCTATGCGCCTACGCAGCGTTGGCCGGTGATACTGTTTCTGCACGGTGCCGGTGAGCGCGGAAGCGACGGCTACATACAGACCCAGGTTGGACTCGCGCCGGCGATTCGCGGAGGGGATCCTTCAAGCCTGAATACGGGCGCTCGAAGCTTTGCGCTGGACGAGCTGCTCCTGCGCCGACGACGATCCGCTTGCCCGACCCGTGTATTCTCCGGTTGCATCCAGATCCCACCCTCTGGAATCGCCGAGATAGAGGTCGAGCGTCTCGTCGAGCATCTCGCGATTTGCGGAGTCGAGCACTGGCACGAGCAGCTCGACACGCCGGCGCAGATTCCGCGGCCTCAGATCGGACGACCCGATGAAGTAGAGCGGTGAGCCGTCGTTGTTGAACCGGTATATCCGCGAGTGCTCGAGAAATCGGCCGACGACGGAGACGACGCGAATCCGATCTGACAATCCGCTCACTCCTGGTCGCAGCGTACAGATGCCGCGCACGACCAGATCGATCTCGACGCCCGCGGCTGCCGCCTCGTACAAAGCCCGCACGACCTCGGGATCGGATAGGCCGTTGAACTTGGCGCGGATGCTCGCCGGCCGGCCCGCCCGCGCGTGCGTAGCTTCTCGCTCTATATGACCAAGAATCGCCGGCAGAAGCTGGTGCGGAGCCACGAGCGCCCCGCGCGTCAGAGCGCGTGGAGGGCTGGACGAGCCAGTCAGCCCGTTGAACAGGTCGGCGATGTCGGCGGTGAGATCTTCCCTCGCCGAGAAAAGACTCAGGTCGGTGTACTGGAGTCCGGAGCGCGCGTTGTAGTTGCCGGTGCCGACGTGGACGTACCGCATCAGCTTTCCGTCTTCGCGCCGCACCACGAGAGTGACCTTCGAGTGGTTCTTGAGACCGACCAGGCCGTAGACAATGTTCGCGCCCGCTCGCTCGAGCGCCCGCGCCCAGACCACATTGTTCTCCTCGTCGAAGCGCGCTTTCAACTCTACGAACACCACGACGCCCTTTCCGGTGCGCGCGGCATCGAGCAGAGCGTCGACGATCGGTGACGAGTCGCCGACCCGGTACAGGGTGATCTTTATGGTAGTGACGGCCGGATCCACGGATGCTTCGCGGACGAACCGGATCACAGTCTCCTCGAATGAATCGAACGGATGGTGGAAGAGGAGATCGCGACCCCGGATCTCCCTGAAGAACGATGCGTCCGCTGCGATCGGCGCCGCTGGGACCAGCGGGTCGTATCTCACCTGAGGCACCGGGGGCAGACTCAGTTCTCCGAGCGAGCGCAGATCGAGCAACCCGTCGACTTCCTGAAATGTCTCCGGGCCGATCTCTTCGGTGTTTCCAGTTTCCCGCCTCAGACTCTCGAGAACCAGCGCGCGCACAAAGTGCGGCATCGTCTTCTCGATTTCCACGCGGATGGCGGGGTTTTCGTGCCGGCGTCCCACCGCGTGCGCGACCGCTTCGAGAAGATCGTCGACTGCTTCCTCGTCGAATGCGAGGTCGCCCGCCCTCGTCACGCGGAAGAGGTGTGCGCTCTCGGGTTTCGCGTTCGGGTAAAGTAGATCGAGATTCGCGCCGATCACCTGCTCGATTGGCACCGCCGCGAAGCCGTCGCGCGGCACACGCATGAAGCGGGTCGTATCCGACGGAAGCTCGAGCTGGGCGAGGTGCGGCCTGTCTCCTTCATCGAGGCGGAACACCACCGCCAGTGAAGAGCCGAGGTGCGGCAGGTGCGGCATCGGGTGGCCGGGACTGAGCGTCATCGCCAGTGGAGTGAGGGCCGGCAGGATCTCATCGTGGGAGCGCATCCTCAGCTCCGTCCGCTCATTCTCATCGAGGTCGTCCCAGTCCAGGATGTGCACGCCAACCTCGCTGAGCGCGCGCCTGCATTCCGTATAGCAGAAAGCCTGGCGCTGCACGATCTGGGCGACACGTTCGATGATTTTCTCCAGCCGCTCGGTGCCGGTCATGCCGTCCCCCGCCTGCTCTTCCGCCTGTTCGTGGGCGGAGGCTCTCAGGCCCGCCATGCGCACCATGAAGAACTCGTCGAGATTTGCGCTCACGATCGACAGGAAGCGCAGCCGCTCCTGAAGCGGCGTCTCCGGGTTTTCTGCGAGTGCGAGAACACGGAGCTGGAACGCGAGCAGGCTCAGCTCCGGATTCAGGAATTGCGCAGCCGGGCTTTCGGCGCTCGCCAGCTCGGGAACGCGATGAACAGTATCGGATCCCTTGTCCCACGGGTCGCGCTCTCCGCGCCGCGCCCACTTAAGGAGCAACTCGGCCCGCTCGCGCGGGTCCGACACGAGTGGCCGAAGATTACGTTCCTTTTCCAGGGCGTGGGCCAACCGCTCGAGCCTCTCTTCACGACCGGCGCGTATATGCCCGCACAGCTGATAGAACGACCGCGACAATCCGCCGTTTCTGAGAGTGACCTCGTCGTAGTGCAGCTCGATGCGCGGACGGCGCAGCCAGTCGGGATCGGCGAGCCGTGTCAGCCGGTTAACCTCGAGCTCCGTGCGCGCAGCCAATAGTGTCGGGTCGATGACGGAGCGAAGCCATGCCGTCGCCGGCGTTTCCTCGAGAAGGGCGTCGGCAACCCCAGGCGCGCGCACGGTGCTCTCTATTAACGATTCTCTCCGTTCCGCCGACCTGCTGCCGCGAACGGACAGTGTCCCCCGATCGTTCGCGCCAACCCGGAGCCGGCAGACAATCCCGCGCTTGCGCAGCGAGTCGTCGGGAGTGTCGAGATAGATGTCTCGGTGGAACGTCCGCTTTGGTGAGCTGGCCGAGAGCCCGAGAGGGAGCGACGCGCGCGCCTGCTCCTCGAGTTCCGCCAGTGACTCGAGCTCGTAACGGAAAGAACTCATCCTGGAATCAGCGCTCGATCGGTCTCAGGGTCGACCGATGCAGGACTCGATTATCGATCGCTTGGCAGAGCGCGGATCGTTGATTGTCTCGTAGAACTCGTCGAAGTAGCGGAGCGTCTCCCTCACTGTGCCCCGGTCCATCAGCTTTCCGATCTCATCGCTGTACAACGCGTAAATCTCCGGCTTCTTCTCCTTGAAGAGCGCGAACACTTTGGCGTAGGACTCGGCGTCGGAGCAGTAGCCGCGGAACAACCTCCGGCGGACATTCGGGAGGTTCAGCTTCTCGTCCGGCACCGCGTAGCGCGCATTCACCGCCCCCGCGAAATCGAAATCATAGGCAATTGGCAGTATGCTGCCGTCGTCCTTGAAGAACAGCTCCACGTTGTGCAGCGCCGAGACCGAGAAATCCGTGTTGCCAATCATGTATTGAAACACGCCGACCAGCGCGTCCTGGTCCGGATCGAGATCGCCGGGAAGCGCGCCTTTTTGCTCCATGACATTTCCGCCGAGCCGAGCTGCGATTGCCTTTGCTTCCTCAATCACGAATCCATATCTCCTGGCACGCACCTTTCCGCTGGCGCTGTCCGCGTAGGTGAGCTTGAGCAGTCGCGCCTTGTGACTCACGGGAGTCAGCAGCTGATAAACGCGGTAGAGTTGAAACTCCTGAAGGATGTACTGCTCGTAGTCATCTATGTCCTGGCAGTAGCTGACGAGTTTCGGTTTGTCGAGCTTGTGGAAGATCGACCCCTTGGATGTCTCGCCGCGGAAGTTGAGACGAAGAGGCGGGAAGTCGCACGTCCTGAGGCGCCAGATCCCTCGAGTCCGAGCCTGAAGGGGCACGATCACCGCATTTCCATCCGGCCCCTTGTAAGACATCGTGGCGGCTCGCCACGGCGGATCGGCGCGCTTGTCGCCACGCAGCTTCCCGATGTTGGTGGTGAAGGTGATTTCGATCGGATCCTGAGACTCGAAGAAGGCCGGAGCAGGAATGAGCTTCTTCTTCGCCTCTTCCTGTGAGCCGGCCAACCCCGACATGAGCGCGCCTGTCGCGAGGACGGCGCCGGCGAGGGCAAGCCGAGGGCGATAAGTGCGGACGACGCGGCTCATTTCTCCATGCCCCGGCATCGCTACGCGATCTCCACGTCGATTATGTGCGGAGCGCCAGCCGCGCGGACGAGGCCGAGGAGGTCCTCGGGAACCGCGGACTTTTTCACCTGCACCCAGTACTCAGCCACCTCCACTCCGTCCGAGCCCGGGAGCGCTCCCCCAAATCGCCACGATTTCACGTGCGACCCCAGCCGAGGCTCGAGGATCTCCCGCAGTGACGCGACATCGCGGGTGCGGATGCGAAGGCGAGTCTCGGACGGCGTCTCGCTGCGCTCCGATCCGGACTCGTGCGCGCGACGCCACGCCCGCTCCGCCACTCCCTCAAGCTGCTCGCGCGACATGTTGCGGAAAACCTCGTCGTCGATGCGGGCGACGAAAGTTCCGGTGCGGGCGAGCTGCTTCGCTCTCCTCAGCCTCTTCTCCGCGATTTTCCCCTCGAGCTCAGTGGCGGAATGCGCGAAGTCGAGATACCAGAGCGTGAAGACCGTCACGTTGAACACGACGGAAATCGTCGCCGCGACGGGAACGTTGACCGCGGCGGACAATCCGATCGCCGTAGCGAGGAAGACGTAGACCGCGTCCTTGCTGTCGTCGAGAGTGTTGCGGAAGCGCACCGCGGCGACGATTCCCGCCAGACTGAACGCGAGCGCAAGGCTGTACTGCACGAGCACCACGATCCCCGATACGACCAGAGGGAGAACTATGAGCAGGTGCACGACCGACTGGTCGTAGCCGCGCTTGGCGCGCGTGAGGACATAAATCCAGGCGACCGGAAGCGCGAGCAGCACCGCGGAGAGCATCGCCGCCGCGACGGTGACAGCGAGATCAAGCTCGCCAAGCTGAATCCGGGGCGCACCCCGCGCTGCCGGAGCCGGTACTCCGGTGCCGCTGAGAAGATCAACGGTCTCCACGAAAGGCCCGGCAGTGGGCAGCGCGCGCAAGGCAAACGCGCCAATCGTGAAAAGGAGAGCGTAGTAGACGACAACCCTCGTCAACGCCTTCGCCATGGGCGCCGCGTGGGAACGAGGAGGGTCAGTCTCCATAAAACTCTCCAGGGAGAGGGGCGCTCGAATATCATCCGGCCAGGCGTTTCACGCCATAGGTTGCTGCGTTGCGGTAGCGGGGTATGATTTGACCTATGCAGCGGCATGTCAGAACCCTTCTATTGCTCCTTTGCGTCGGGGGCTGCGTGCGCGCCGGCGCCCAATCCGCCTCCCGGACGGATACCCGCACCGCCGCCACTCCTCCGTCGCTCATTGTTCTGATCACCATCGACCAGTTCCGCGGCGATTATCTGGACCGGTTCGGGCCGCAGCTCCACGGTGGTCTCGCGCGGCTGGCACGCGGCGGCGCCTGGTTTACCAACGCCCACCACGATCACGCGATCACTGAAACGGCACCCGGACACGCTACACTGCTCTCCGGACGGTTTCCGCGGTCGACCGGGATCATGGCGAATCGAATTGGCGTCGACGACGCTGCCGCCCCGCTCGTCGGCATGCCCGGCGCCGGTGGCGCATCGCCGCGACGATTCCAGGGAACGACGCTAGTGGATTGGCTGCGTGCCAGGGATTCCCGGTCGCGAACGCTCTCCGTCTCGATGAAGGATCGCGGAGCGATTCTCCCCGTGGGCCGCTCGCGAGCGGATGTCTACTGGTACTATCCCGACGGTCGCTTCACGACCAGCAGATACTATCGCGACACGCTGCCGGAGTGGGTCGAGCGGTTCAATGCGCGCCGGCTTCCGCAGAGTTTCGCCGGCAAGAGCTGGACGCCACTGCTTCCCGATAGCGCCTACAAGGAAGCGGACAGCGTCAGCGTCGAGATGAGTGGCGTCAACTTCGCTTTCCCGCACCGGATTCCGGACGACAGCTCGCTCGCGGCGAGCTTGGTCAGAGTCTCACCGTGGATGGACGAGATCACTCTCGACTTTGCCCTGCACGGATTGCGCGCGCTGTCACTTGGCGAGACCCCGCGGACGGACGTGCTGGCGGTGTCGCTCTCCGCGACGGATCTGATCGGCCACGGTTACGGTCCTGACTCGAAGGAGATGCACGACAACATTCTGCGCCTCGACCACAGCCTCGGCGCTTTTCTCGATTCCCTGTTCAAGCTCCGCGACTCTTCCCATGTCGCGATAGTTCTCACTGGCGACCACGGAATCGGGACGATTCCCGAGTTGGCGGCCAGATCGGTAAAGCCAACACCGGTGCGCGTCGATGCGTCGGCGCTTGCCGCGAGGCTGCGCGGGTTGGTCGCGGCCGCCAATATCGACTCGAATCTCGTCGATCTGGATCGGCAGATAGTGCTGGCGGATCAGAACGCGCTGAAGAAGCGAGGGCTGGGCCTCGATAGCGTGCTCGCTGCATTTGCGTTGCAGGCGAGGACGGTCCCTGGTGTCAGCAGGGTGGATCGATTCCAGGATCTGCTCCGGCGCGACACGATCAATGACCCGATCACGCGCCGCTGGGTGCATCAAATCCCTGCTCAGAGCAATGTCGAGCTCGTGATCACGTTGACGCCCTTCAGCATCTTCAGCGGGATCGTGGCAACGCATGGCTCGCCGTACGACTATGACACGCACGTTCCGCTGATCTTCTACGGTCCCTGGTTCCAGGGGGGCCGGCATTCGGAATTCGTCCGGACGGTCGATCTCGCGCCGACTCTGGCGGAGATCGCGGGCGTCAAGCCGGGTGAGCGAATTGATGGAGTCGTCTTGCGGCGGGCACTGAAGTAACAGCCGCTCGGGCTGGCTACAATGACGGAAGATTCGACGCGGATGCGGCGGACGCAGCGGACTAGCGAGAATTGGCACGAGCGATAGCGCGGATCGGCGCGCTTCATTGACCGGCCCGGATATCAGCCGCACATTGCTCGGCCGGCATCCTACTTTTGTCAGAGGGGTTATGCGCAATCCGATCGTCGCGGCACTCGTCGCTCTCCTGCTCGCTCCGGCAGCCGCCCCGGCGCAGGCCCAATCCAGAATCGAAACCGGATTCCTCGACCGATCGGTCACCCTGGGCGGACAGACGTATCGATACCAGATCTTCGTGCCCGCGTCTTATGCCGCGACGCAGCGATGGCCGGTGATTCTGTTTCTTCACGGAGCTGGCGAGCGCGGAAGCGACGGCTACATACAGACCCAGGTTGGATTAGCACCGGCGATTCGTCAGAACGCCGCGCGTTTTCCGGCGATCGCAGTGTTTCCGCAGGCGACGGCTGAATCATCCTGGACGGGGACTCTTGCGCGGGTTGCGCTCATGGCGCTCGATCAGACGATGCGCGAGTACCAGACCGATC
>DASZZU010000006.1:0-12204 GCA_035544855.1 Gemmatimonadaceae bacterium
TGCCGATCGGGTGAAGGGCTGGACGCCGGACGGGAAACGCATCGTCTTCGCCTCGGACCGCGCGAGTGTGCCGCAGGCATCCTATCTGCGTTTGTTCAGCGTGCCCGCCGACGGCGGTGTCGAGGAGCCGCTCCCGATGCCCCGCGCTTTCTCCGGCGCGTACTCGCCCGACGGTCGTCGCTACGCCTACGAAGAGATCTCCACCGCCTTCACGCCGGGCTGGTACGAGACGAGCATGTGGCGGCACTATCGCGGGGGGCGCACGCACCCGGTCCGCATCATGACGCTCGCCGGCCATACGGTCGAGAAGCTGCCATGGCGCGACAGCAACGACGGCAATCCCATGTGGGTGGGCAACACCGTCTACTTTCTTTCCGATCGCAACTTCACCACCAATCTCTTTTCCTACCGGCTCGACACCAAGGAGCTCAAGCAAGTCACGCATCATGACGACTTCGACGTCATGACTGCCGGCGTGGGGCCGGACGCTATCGTCTACGAGCAGGCCGGCTACCTCCACCTCGTCGATTTTGCGAGCGGCGCGTCGCGCCAACTGAACATCCAGGTCAACGGCGATTTCGCCTGGGCACGCCCGCAGCTCAAGAAAGTCGCGCCGATGATTCGCGATGCGGTTCTCTCTCCCACCGGCGTTCGCGCGGCGTTCGCGGCGCGCGGTGACATCTTCACCGTGCCCGCGGAGAAGGGCGAAGCGCGCGACCTGACACGCAGCTCGGGCGCGCACGATCGCAGCCCGGCGTGGTCGCCCGATGGCGCGCAGCTCGCGTGGCTCTCCGACGCAAGCGGCGAATACCAGCTCATGATCGGCGACCAGCTCGGCAACACCAAGCCGCGCGCCATCGCGCTGCCCGCCACCGGATTCTATTCCGAGCCCGCGTGGTCGCCGAACGGAAAGATGGTGTCGATCGAGGACAACCATCTGAACCTGTGGCTCATCGACGCCGCCACCGGCCACGCGTCCAAGATCGGCACCGACGCGTTCAATACGCCGGGCCGTTCGTTCGATGCTGTCTGGTCGCCCGACTCGCGCTGGGTCGCCTACACGAAGAGCCTCGACAACCATCTTCGCGCGATCTTCGTGCACTCACTTGCCGATGGAAAGTCGTTCCAGCTCACCGACGCACTCGCCGACGTGGTGTCGCCGGCGTTCGACGCCGGCGGCAAGTATCTGTACTTCCTCGCCAGCACGGATTACGGGCCGCGCACCGGCTGGCTGGAGATGAGCTCTCTCGATCGGCCGTCGCAGCGGTCGGCTTATCTCGTCGTGCTCGGCGCCGACGAGCCGTCGCCGCTCCTGCCCGAGTCGAGCGAAGAGCCGGGCGCCCTGGTACCGCCGCCCGCAAAACCGCGCGCTGATTCCGGCGTGCGTGTCGAGACACCGGCCACGCGTGTCGTCGTGCGCATCGACGAACAGGGCATTCGGCAGCGCATCCTCACGATCGGTATTCCGGCCGGCGACTTCAGCAACCTCACCGCGGGCACGGCCGGTACCTTCTTCTATACGGAACCCGGGACCCCTTCCTCTGGTGTGGCCGGCGGCTCGCTGAAACTCCAGCGCTATCAGCTCAAGGAACGGGCGACCGCCACCTTCCTCGATGGCATTCGCTCCTACAGCCTCTCGGCGGACAAGAAGAAGCTACTCTATTCAGCCGGAGTCGGAGCGGCCGCACTCTGGGGCGTCGTATCGACGGAGCGTGCGGCAAAGGTCGGAGATGGACCCCTCAACGTCGCGCAGATGGAGATGTTGGTCGATCCACGCGTCGAGTGGGCGGAGATCTTTCGCGAGTCGTGGCGTTCGCAGCGCGACTTCTTCTATGACGCCAGCATGCACGGCGCCGACTGGCAAGGCGTGCTCGCGAAATACAGCGCGCTGTTGCCCTATGTGCGTCATCGCGCGGACCTCAGCTATCTCATTGCGCAGACGGGCGGGGAACTCGTCGTCGGCCATTCGTATCTCACCGGCGGCGGCGACGAGCCAGCCGAGACGCCGGTGTCCGTGGGGCTGCTCGGGGCCGACTACACGGTGGAGAATGGACACTATCGTATCCACCGCATCTTTACCGGAGAGAACTGGAATCCGGATCTGCGCGCTCCGCTGAGCGCGCCCGGCGTGCACGTCTCCACCGGCGACTACCTGCTCGAGGTCAATGGCCAGCCGCTCGCACCGCCGACGAATGTCTACGAGCCGTTCGAGGGAACGGCCGGCCATCAGGTGGTCATTCGCGTGAACAGCGCGCCGACGCTCGAAGGATCGCGGCTCGTCACCGTCATCCCCGTTCCCACGGAAGACGGCCTGCGTACACGCGCCTGGATCGAGGACAACCGCCGCAAGGTCGACGAGCTTTCCGGTGGGCGCCTGGCCTATCTGTGGCTGCCGAACACGGGGATGTCCGGATACGCGGCGTTCACGCGATACTTCTATGCGCAGCAGAACAAGGACGGCGCGATCATCGACGAGCGATACAATCATGGTGGCTTCGTCGCCGACTACATCGTGAACGAGCTCGATCGGAAGCAGATGGGCTACTTCGCCATGCGCGACGGCCAGCCGTGGACCTCGCCGGGCGCCGGCATCTACGGCCCCAAGGTGATGCTCATCAACGAATCGGCCGGTTCCGGTGGCGATGCCTTGCCCTTCTACTTTCAACAGCGGCAGCTTGGACCGCTCGTCGGAACACGAACATGGGGTGGTCTCGTCGGCACCACGGGAACACCGGCGACGATCGACGGCGGCGGCATCACGGCGCCCAGTATCGCCTTCTACAATCTCAAGGGCGAATGGGCCATCGAGAACCAGGGAATCGCGCCGGATATCGAAGTCGAGAATACGGCCGCCGAGGTGATCAACGGTCACGACCCGCAGCTCGAGCGGGCGGTGCAGGAGGCCATGCGTCTGCTGCAGCAGAATCCCGTTCGTCGCGTGCCTCGACCGGCACCGATCGACCGCGCGTCGAATAAGGAGGCGCCGCGATGAAGCACCATCCGCAGGTTGTGCGGCTGGCTGCACTCTTCCTCGCCGCGAGCGCATATCATGCGCTCGCTTGAGTCAAAGGCCCCTGGTATCCACTAGCGGCGGATCGGAGTTATGGAGGGCGAGTGGGATGGTCATCGGTCGACGGTTTACTGTCTGGTGAGCTCCGCGTACGATGATAACGCGGCAGAAATGGGAGTGTTGGTGGTGACGGCCGCGATCCAGCCGCGGAGTTTGCCGCCGGCGAACCACCATGAAATGCTCACGTCTTGCGGAAAGCGGCGCGCATCATCCGTCGGCGAGTTCTGGTCTACCATTGCGGTATACCAGATGTTGTCCTATGTTTGCGCCGGTTCAGCTTCAGCGGCTCGGCAGCGGTCATCCTTTTTTCCCCCGACACCCCGTGGCACACGATACCCTCTCTCATTCCAGACGCAGCAAATCCGCCGACATCCTCGCCGAGGTCAATGGCTCCAGTGTCCGCATCAGGCCCCTGGCGTCCCATGAGGAATACGACTCGTGCGTCGCGCTGCAGCGAGAGGTGTGGGGATCCGAATACGACGAGGCCGTTCCGGCCTCCCTGCTGCAGGTCGTTCCGTACGTCGGTGGACTGGTCCTGGGAGCCTTCAGCAGCGATCGGGAATTGCTCGGCTTCGTTTTCGGACTCACCGGCGTGAAAAACGAAGAAATCGTCCACTGGTCGCATGCTCTAGGTGTGCGCGAAGGAGCGCGGAACCTCGGGATCGGGCGTCTGCTGAAGGACTATCAGCGCGCCGAGCTGGCGCGGCTCGGCATTCGCAGCATGTACTGGACGTTCGATCCGCTGATCGCGAAAAACGCGCACTTCAATCTCAATCGCCTGGGCGCGCGCGTCGTCGAGTACGTCCCCGACATGTACGGCACGACCAAGAGTCCGCTCCATCATGGGCTCGCCACCGACCGGTTCGTGGTAGTCTGCTCCACTACCCCGCCCGCTGCCAACCCACGGCGATCGGCGCCGGACCGAAGTCCGAACACCCCGATACTTGCGGATACGACGCCCTTACCGGAGGTCCTTTTCCCTGGCGGGCAGCTTCCGCGCGCGATCCTCATCGAGGTTCCCACGGATTTCGATCAGGTGCTGGCGGCTTCACCCGCGACCGCCGCCGTGTGGCACTCGGCGATCCGCCGCCACTTTCAGTGGGCTCTCCGCAACCGCTACGCCGTCACCGGGCTGCATCGCGACCCTGTGACGTCCCGTTCCTTTTACACCCTCGAGCTGGACCCGGCGGCTCCGTGACTCTCTACCGCTAGCCTTTCGAAGAGACCATGCTCGTCATCGATCGCATCACGCTTCGCGAGATCCGGCTCACACTGAAGGAGCCGTTCCGCATCTCATCGGGACTCGTGCAGGAGCGCCGCATTGCGCTGCTCGAGCTCACTGACCGCGATGGCGTGACTGCCTGGTCTGAATGCGTCGCTTTTCAGCTGCCCAACTACACGTCCGAGACGATCGATACGGCGTGGCTGGCGATTCGTGAATGGCTCGCGCCCCGGATTCTCGGCCGCGAGCTCGCTGGTCCTGAAGCCGTTCACGCAGTACTCGACAAGGACATTCGCGGCCACAACATGGCCAAGGCCGCTGTCGAAATGGGATGCTGGGGTGTAGCGGCCGAAGCGCAGTCGGTCTCGCTCTCCACACTGCTGGGCGGTACGAGAGATAGGGTCGCCACGGGTATCTCGCTTGGCATCCAGCGCGAGCCCGCGTTGCTCGTCCAGCGAGCGCGGGCGGCGATGGCCGCGGGCTACCGCAAGATCAAGGTGAAGATTCAACCGGGCCAGGATATCGAATACGTCCGCGCGGTACGCGACGCCATCGGAAGCAAGATCGACTTGATGGCCGATGCAAACTCGGCGTACACGCTGGACCAGGCCGACCACCTCGCCCAGCTCGACGCATTCAATCTCATCATGCTGGAGCAGCCGCTCGGCGACGACGATCTTGTTCGCCATGCGCAGCTCCAGACACGCCTGTCGACGCCAATCTGTCTCGACGAGTCGATTACGAGTGTCGATCGCGCGGAAGACATGATTTTTCTGGGGAGCGGACGGATCATCAACATCAAGCCCGGCAGAGTCGGCGGTCTGAGCGCCTCCAGAGCGATCCATGATGTCTGCCGGAATGCCGGCATCCCCGTCTGGTGCGGCGGAATGCTGGAGACGGGCATCGGTCGCGCGTACAACGTCGCCCTTGCATCGCTTCCGGGCTTTTCGCTGCCCGGCGATGTCAGCCCGAGTGCCCGCTATTGGGCGCGCGACATCGTGGCACCCGAGTGGACCATGGACCTCGAGGGAATGGTGCTTGTGCCCCGCGATCGCCCGGGGATCGGCGTCACGGTCGACGCGGATTTCATCGACTCGTTGACGGATCGAAGCGAGACGCTCAGCGCCGGTCCGACGATGGTGCAGGTCGCATGAGCGCGAAGGCGGCCGAGCTGCCTCTCATCCCCGGTGAGTCGGAGAGCGCGCCGATTCCGCGCACCCTGCAGGACCGGCTCATTGCATTGCGCCGGGAGCTCCATCGCCAACCCGAGTTGGCATTCATGGAAGAGCGCACCGGGTCGGTGCTGCTACGCGAGCTCGCCGCGCTCTCTCCCCGACGAATCGAGCGGGTTGCCAGAACCGGCGTCGTTGCCCGGATTGCCGGCCGCCGTGCGTCGGCGCCAGTTGTCGCGATTCGCGGCGATATCGACGCCCTTCCCATTCAGGAAGCGACGGGCTTGCCGTTCACGTCCGCGAACACTGGCGTGATGCACGCGTGCGGCCACGATGTTCATGCCACCTGGGCGGTCGGCGCCGCCGCGTTACTCACTGCCCAGCCAGCCGAAGGTGATGTGGTGATAGTCCTGCAGCCGGCCGAGGAGACTGGCGAGGGTGCGCTCGCCGTGCTCGAGTCGGGTGCGCTTGATGGCGTGAGCGCCATCTTCGGCGGGCACGTGGACCGGCGCTTCACCGTTGGCCAGGTGGTCGCGCAACCGGGACCGCTCGCCGCGTCCGCCGACAATTTCGACATCGAGCTCGTCGGTCGCGGCGCTCATGGCGCCCGTCCCCACGAATCGGCCGATCCCATCGTTGGGATGGCGGCTCTGATCACGTCGCTGCAGACGATCGTGTCACGCTCCGTAAACCCGGCTTTGCCGGCGGTTGTCACCGTTGGAATGGTGTCGGCTGGCAGTGCTCCGAACATTATTCCCGACCGCGCCACGGTGCGCGGCACTCTACGCGCGACGGATGACGATACGCGCGCGCTGCTGCAGACCCAGGTCCGCAACATCGCCGAGCACGTCGCTGCCGCTCACAAGCTGGAGGCACGGGTGACGATCGGGTCCGGTGTCCCGCCGGTGATCAATAGTGAGGAGGCAGCAACCTGGGCTCGCGAAGCGGCGATCGCGACGCTCGGACCGGATGCGGTGGTGCCACTCGGCGCAGCGAACATGGCTGCCGAAGATTTTGCGTGGTACCTGCAGAAAATTCCCGGCTGCTTCCTGCGATTCGGGGCGCGCCGGCCCGGTGAGCCCGTAATTCCCGCGCACTCTCCAAACTTCGACGTCGCCGAAGAAGCAATTCTCGTCGGAGCGAGGGTGCTCGCCGAATCCGCGCGGCGCGCGTCGGCCGCCTTGAGCAAGGGGGCGGCATGACCGATACCAGCGCGGATACGATCGGTCTCCGCCGCACGCTCGGGTTCACTGACCTCGTAATGCTCACGGTCGGAACCGTCATCGGGTCGGGCATTTTCCTGGTGCCCAGCGTCGTGCTCCGTCACACCGGTGGTCAGACCGGACCGGCGATGCTCGTCTGGGTGATTGGAGGTGTGCTGTCACTCCTTGGCGCGCTCACCTACGCAGAGCTGGGGGCAATGAGGCCGGAGGCTGGCGGGTTGTACGTCTACATCCGCGACGCGTTCGGGCCGCTCCCCGCGTTTCTCTATGGTTGGACGACCTTCTTCGTGATCGCGAGCGGCTCGCTTGCTACGCTTGCCGTCGCATTCTCCGGATACTTCTCGCAAATCGTCCCGATGAGCACCGGCGCCTCGCGGGTGCTCGCGGTGATGGTGATCCTCGTGACCGCAGTGATCAACATTCTCGGGACCCGGAAGAGCGCGACGGTGCAGAATCTGACGACTGGGCTCAAAGTAGGAGCGCTCGTGATCCTGAGCGCAGGTTTGCTGCTCTTCGCGGACCACGCAAAATCGAATGTCGACATCTGGCCCTCTGCGATCAGTGGATCGCTCGTTGCCGGATTCGGTACCGCCATGATCGGAGTGCTCTGGGCCTATGAGGGTTGGCAGTATGTCACCTTCTCCGCCGGCGAGACTCGCGATCCGCAGCGGACCTTTCCGCGCGCGATTACCGTGGCGGCCGTCGTTCTGATCGTCGTCTACCTCCTCGCCAATTTCGCTTACATCGCGGCACTCGGGCCGGTAGCGGCCTCGAACAGCGAACACATCGCCGCCGACGCCGGCGGCGTGCTCCTTGGCCCGGTCGCGGCAAGAATCGTGGCGACCCTCATTCTCGTGTCGATCTTCAGCGCCACGAATGGTCTCATGCTCACCGCACCGCGGATGTATTTCGCGATGGCGCGTGACGGTGTGTTCTTCCGCAGTCTCGCGAAAGTGAACCCCCGATTTGGGACGCCCGCGCTCGCGATTTCGGCGGGCGCTCTCTGGGCGGCGGTGCTCGCAGTGACGGGCACCTTCGAGCAGCTGCTCACGTACGTCGTCTTCGCCGGTTGGATCTTCTACGCGCTCGCAGGGCTGAGCGTATTCGTGTATCGTCGGCGCGAGCCATACGCGCACCGACCATTTCGCGTGCCGGGCTATCCTCTAACGCCGACACTGTTCGTCGCCTCGGCCGGTCTGTTGGTGGTCAACACGCTCATCACGCAGCCCGCTCGCGCCGCCGTGGGCCTCGCTGCGGTTTTCGTCGGAACGCCGGCGTTCTATCTGTGGCGTGCAAGCTCACGTCGTAACCCGATTCCCAACGGATCCACGGAGGTTCGAGATGCGAACGTTGTCTGATAGCTTCGTCGCGCCAGGCCGGGGAAAGTTCCTGTGCGGTCGCGTTCTCCGTCTTGTGTTGGTCGTCGGTTCCGCCGCGTGTGCCACCGCATCATCGGGAGGCCGTGGCGCGGCGTCGCCCGCAGAACCGCCTTATGACGTCGTCATCGTCAACGGGAAGATCGTCGATGGCAGCGGCAACGCGTGGTTTTACGGCGATGTTGGTATCCGCGGTGATCGGATCGCCTCGGTCTCGCGACGGGGCGAGCTCGAGAAGGCCGCGGCGCGCCGACGCATCGACGCGACCGGATTGGTGGTGGCGCCAGGATTCATCGACATACAGGGGCAGTCGGGCGGCCAGTTTCTGAACGGTGACGGCCGCGACGTCGGGAAGCTGACGCAGGGAGTCACTACCGAGATCCTTGGCGAGGCTTACACCGCGGCGCCGGTGAGCGAGATCTCGATCGCCGACATCCCGTCTGATAGAGCCGCGGCAATCGCCTCGGCGAAGCGCTTCCTTGGCCCGCGCGGCTTTGACGCCTGGCTGCGCGCCATGCAGGCACGCGGGATTTCGGCGAACGTCGGCTCGTTCGTGGGCGCCAGCACGATCCGCGAGTATGCGATGGGCATGCGCATGGGCGTCGCGACTGGGCGCGCTCTCGACTCCATGCGCACCGCCATGCGCAACGCGATGGAAGACGGCGCATTCGGGCTCGGGTCGGCGCTGATATATCCGCCGGGCAACTATGCCAACACCGAGGAGCTGATCGAGATCGCGAAAGTGATGGCGCCCTACGGCGGCGTCTACATCACCCACATGCGCTCCGAAGCGGATCAACTGCTCGAGGGAATGGATGAGGCGATCCGCATTGGCAAGGAGGGCGGCGTCCCCGTCGAGATATATCACCTGAAGGCGGCGGGCAAACGGAACTGGAGCAAGGCTCCGGCGATGATCGCCAAGATCGATTCGGCGCGAGCGGCAGGGCTCGATGTACAGGCGAACATGTATCCGTTCACGGCCGGCGGAACCGGACTGGCCGCGTGTCTCCCTCCGTGGGCATCGGCCGACGGCAAGCTGTTCGACAATCTCGCCGATTCCATCATGCGCGCGAAGATCCGCGCCGAGGTGGCGCATCCGACGAGCTATTGGGAAAGCCTGTGTGAGCTGGCGACGCCGGAGGGAGTGCTGATCGCCGCGCTTCGCGCCCCGGCGAATCAGCGCTGGTCCACCCATCGGCTCGCGGAGATCGCCGCAGCGGCGGGGAAGGATTGGCTGGAGACCGTAATGAACCTGTTGCTGTCCGAGCACAGGGACATCGGCACGATCTACTTCCTCATGAGCGAGGATAACGTCCGGCTTCAATTGAAGCAGCCCTGGATGAAGATCGGCACTGACGCCTCGGGACCGGATCCGGACAGCACCAAGTCTCTCGTCCATCCGCGATCGTATGCAACCTATCCGAAGATTCTCGGACAGTACGTGCGCGAAGAGCGAATCATCACGCTCGAGGATGCAGTCCGGAAAATGAGCGGAGCCGTTGCAGACAGGCTCCTGATCCACGATCGGGGGCTTCTCCGTCCCGGTATGTACGCCGACGTAGTCGTGTTCGACGCCGCTACGATCAAGGACCACAGCACCTACGAGCAGCCTCACCAGCTCTCCACCGGCGTCCAGCACGTGTTTGTGAATGGAGTGGAAGTCATCCGTGATGGTCGACACACCGGCGCCAGGCCTGGCCGCATCGTACGCGGGCCCGGGTGGCGCGAAACGATCACGAAGCGTCAGGGTGAGATCCCGCTTGAAAATGCACTCGTCCGCTTCCCTGATGAAGCTGGCCAGGTTCTGTATGGTCCGGGTCGACAGGCCGCGCAGTCCCTCACAGCGAAATAGGAAACGACCGTGTCTACACTCTCCGAGGTGACTCTCCTCATGCGATCAGTCCGTGCAGCACTAGTCATCGCCGTTTTTTCTGCCGCGTTTGCCGCCGAGCAGCTGCGGGCGCAGCAGTCGCCCGACTTCGCCGCACTGGACCGATACGTCGCCGCTGCCGCGCGCGATTGGCACGTACCCGGACTTGCCATTGCAGTGGTCAGGAACGACTCGCTCGTCTTCGCCAAAGGCTACGGCGTACTTGAAGTCGGAAAGCCGACGCCGGTTACCGAGCATACCCGCTTCGCCATCGGATCGACGACCAAGGCGATGACGACCGTCGCCCTCGCCATGCTGGTGGACGAGGGAAAGCTGCGCTGGGACGACCGGGTCATCGACTACGTGCCGGATTTCCGGCTGTACGATCCCTACGCCACACGCGAGCTCACCATCCGCGATCTGTTGACGCATCGCAGCGGTCTCGCGTCGACCGACGTGTTGTGGGCCTTCCCTGAGAACGATTTCACGCAAGCGGAGATGATCCGACGGCTGCGATACGTGCAGCCCGCCTCCTCGTTCCGTTCGCAGTGGGAGTATCAGAACGTGGTGTACGCGATCGGCGGCTTCATCGTCGAGCGAGTGTCGGGCATGCCGTGGGCTACCTTCGTGCAAAATCGCATCTTCACGCCTCTGGGAATGACCGAGACCGTGCCCCTGGTATCGGGACTTCCCGGCAAGCCGAACGTCGCGGTCCCGCACGCGGAGATACATGACACGCTTCGGGTGGTCCCGATTCGGAGCACCGATGCTATCGCCGCCGTGGGCTCCGTGTGGTCCAGCGTATCAGATATGTCCAAATGGATGCGCTTCATGCTCGATAGCGGACGCGTTCGGGATAAGCGGCTCATTTCGGCGGCGACGTTCAGCGAGATCATAGCGCCGCAGATCCGCGCGCCGATGCAGCAATATCCTGCTCTCAGTCTCGCCCGCCCGAACTCCTTAAGCTACGCGCTCGGCTGGTTCGTACAGGACTATCACGGCCACACCGTCTGGATGCACACCGGCAGCATCGATGGCATGAGCGCCATCATCGGTCTTTTACCCGAGGAGCGTGTTGGTATATACGTCCTCGAGAATCTGGACCACGGGGAGCTACGTCACGCACTGATGTACAAGGTATTCGACCTTTACACCGGAGCATCTGCGCGAGACTGGAGCGCGGATCTAAAGAGTCTCTTCGCCGCGAGACGCAGCGCCGCACGAGCGGAGTCGCAGCACGCCACAGGGACGCATCCTTCGCTTCCTCTTGATAAGTATGCCGGTAACTACGGCGACTCAACGTACGGAAGCATCGACGTGACATCTACGAATGGCGTGCTCCACTCGCGCTTTGGTAAGGCCGACCTCGGCGATCTCGATCATTGGGAATACGACAGCTTTCGGACTCGCGAGAGTGCCACGAGGCAGCAGCCCTTCACTCTTACCTTCGCGCCTGACGGCAGTGGAAATGTCAGATCGGTGCGCACGTTCGGTGTCACGTTCATGCGGACCGCGCCAGCGACGCGCCTTATGGCAGAAAAGCCGGACTATTCGGCACCGATCGACGCAGCTTACACGGCTATCGAAGTGACGGTCCCGACGCCGATGGGCCACACGCTCGCCGGGACGCTCACACTGCCGAAGAAAGCGAGCCGTCAGCGCCGTGTCGGCGCCGTTGTAACCGTGACCGGATCCGGACCTCAGGATCGGGACGAGTACATCGGCCTCGAGGGCTATCGTCCCTTCCGGCAGTTCGCGGATTCCCTCGGACGCCGCGGGATCGCGGTGCTGCGCATGGACGATCGAGGAACTGGCGCCTCGAAGGGAACATTCAAAGGCGCAACCAGCGCTGACTTCGCCGAGGATATCCGGGCCGGTCTCGCTTTTCTCCGCACCCGCCCCGAGATCGACCCGCGTCGCCTCGCGGTGCTCGGCCACAGCGAGGGAGCGCTCATTGCTCCGCTCGTTGCCGAGAAGGAGCCAAATTTGCGCGCGATCGTTTTGCTGGCCGGTATCGCGCGTCCCGGGCGGGGGACACTTGACGCCCAATTGAAGAACCTCATCAACCACGACGCCAAGCTGACGCCGGCCCAGAAGGATTCCGCGACTCGCGCGATACCCGCGCGGATCGACAGTCTGGCGGCCGCAGACCCATGGATGGCTTACTTCTTCAAGTATGATCCGTCCGCAACCGCGCGCCATCTAAGCAAGCCTGCCGTCCTGATCCTGACGGGAGCGAACGATCAGCAGGCAGATCCGACGCAGGTGCCT
>DASZZU010000007.1:0-2059 GCA_035544855.1 Gemmatimonadaceae bacterium
CGAATTCGGCGTTCTCGGCGAGGAACCCGTATCCGGGATGGATGGCGTCAGCGCCGGCGATCTCCGCGGCGGCGATGATCCGCGGGATGTTGAGATACGACTCGCGCGCGGGTGCCGGACCGATGCACACGTCGTCGTCGGAAAACCGCACGTGCAGCGACTCGCGATCGGCTTCGGAGTACACCGCTACCGTTTGGATGCCGAGCTCGCGGCACGCGCGAATCACTCGAAGAGCAATCTCCCCGCGATTGGCGATAAGGACTTTCTTAAACACTTACAGGATGGGAAGAGCAACTGAACGGGCGGGAGTTGCCAGAGGCACAGATAACAGTTGTTAGTTCACTACGCACTGACTTTCCGGAGTGGCGTACTTGAACGGCGCGACGCGCGAGAAATTGATGTCGCTGGCGCGCACGAAAGTAGCCTGTATGCGAGGTGAGCGATTTCAAGAAGCTAAAGGTTTGGCGCAAAGGGCATGCATTGGCGCTGAATGTCCACGGCGTGACGGTCCGGATTCGAGGGTCTGACAACGCTTCGCTGCGAAATCAAATGCTGCGCGCCTCGATGTCGGTACCGACTAACATCGTAGAGGGCGCGGGTCAGAAAAGTCAACGGGAGTTCGGTCGGTTCATAGGGTTTGCGCTCAACTCAACCTCGGAGCTCGAGTATCACCTGATCGTCGCCCGAGACATCGAAGTAATCACCAAGAGCGATTTCGACTCACTGCTAAACCAAACCGTAGAAGTCCGAAAGATGCTGCACGGACTCCGGAATCGTGTACTGTCTTCGCCTCAGAAGGCCACCGAGGAAAGTCAGGGCGTCGTGAACTGACAACTGACATCTTTGCTACTGACAACTCCCGCCCGTTCAGTTTTCAGTTCAATCCCCTCAAGTAACTTCCTGCTTGACGGTATCCCAAGAGGTATCACTAGAAGCCGCGATACCCTGCGCGCGGAGAGAGAATTCCGCCGGATTGGTCGCGGCGAACAGTGCATCGTCGTAGGAGATCACGCCTTTGTGATACCAGTTCATCAGCGACTGGTCGAAGCTCTGCATCCCGTACGGCACCGCGCCTTCCTTGATCAGCTGCGGAATGTTGAGCGCCTTGGTCATATCGCGGATTTGCTCGCGCACTGCTTCCGTGTTCACCAGGATTTCGACAGCGGGCACTCTGCCCGTCTTGTCGGCGCGACGAACGAGCCGCAGCGAGATGATCGCGCGCAGCGCCGTCGACAGCATGTAGCGCACCTCGGTCTGCTGGTGCGGTGGGTAGAACGACAGGACGCGGTTGATCGTCTGGGTCGCATCGGTCGTGTGCAGCGTCGAGAAGACGAGGTGTCCCGTCTCCGCCGCCTTGAGCGCGGTGTCGAGGGTGTCGATGTCTCGAATCTCTCCCACGAGCAGGATGTCCGGGTCCTGTCTCAGCACGCGCCGGAGCGCCTGACTAAAGCTGTTGGTGTCTGTCCCTACTTCGCGCTGGTTGATGCTGCTCTTGATGTCGCGGTGCAGGAACTCGATCGGGTCTTCGATCGTGATGATGTTGACGTGCCGATTTTGATTGACGTAATGCAGCATCGATGATAACGCCGTCGACTTGCCGGAGCCGGTGATTCCCGTGACGAGAACCAGGCCGCGCGGCATCAGCGCGATCCTCTCGCAAACCTCGGGCAGATTCAGCTCGGCAATGGTCTTCGCCTGGAACGGCACCGTTCTCATTGCGTAGGCGATGGTTCCGCGCTGCTGGTACGCGTTGACGCGGAAGCGACCGATGCCCGGCACTGCGAGCGCGAAGTCCGATTCCTTCTGCTCCGAGAACTCCTTGATGTTCTTGGGCGCCATGATCTGCTCGGCGAGGCTCCGCAGATCTTCCTGCGTCAGCGGCGCCATCTCCAGCGAGACCATCTGACCATGGACGCGGAGCGACGGCGGGCGCCCCACTTTCAGGTGCACGTCGGACGCGTTCTGCTGGATCATGTGCTGCAAAATCGACTTATAGTCGAAGCCTCCCCCGCCACGCGCGGGGGCGGGAGCACCTCCAGCTGGCACGGCCTTCGGCCCC
>DASZZU010000008.1:0-1827 GCA_035544855.1 Gemmatimonadaceae bacterium
TCGGAGAGCCGGTGCTTCTCGTTCACGTCGAGCCGAACTGGTTCGCGGTTGGCGCAAAATGCACTCATTACAGCGCTCCTCTCGCCGACGGTGTCCTTGTCGGTGAAACAATCCGCTGCCCCTGGCATCACGCCTGTTTCGAGCTTCGTAATGGGGCAGCCTCCCACGCACCGGCTTTGAATGATCTGCCGTGTTTCGACGTCGCGCTCGAGAACAACATTGTGCGCGTCACCCGAAAGCGCACGGGCAGCCAGCTCCGCGGGAGAGATAGCCGGCCTCGCGGGTCGAGGGCGCCCGAGAAAGTGGTGTTCGAGCCTAATCCCATAAGTGGTCCGAGTTCCGTAGTGATAATTGGCGCTGGCGCGGCAGCAATAGGGTGCGCCGAAATGCTGCGCCGCGAGGGTTACCGCGGCCCCGTTACGCTTATCGATGGCGATCCGGACGCTCCTTACGACAGGCCCAACCTCTCCAAGGATTATCTGGCTGGCAACGTTTCGGAGGATTGGCTCCCACTGCACCCGAAGGAATTCTATGAGACCCAGCACCTGGAAATTCTGTCAGGAGTTACCGCTCAGGAGATCGACGCCAAATCCAGGGCCGTTCGGCTGAGCAATGGAACCACTCGCGCTTACGGAACGCTTCTGATTGCAACCGGCGCGACACCGATTCGACTCGACATACCCGGTGGCGACCGCGTTTTGTATCTCCGCACTCTGGGCGACTGCCGTGCCATCATCGACAAAGCGCGGAACGCAAAAAGCGCTGTAGTAATCGGCGCAAGCTTCATCGGACTCGAGGCGGCGGCTTCACTCATCGCGCGCGGTCTCCAAGTCCACGTCATTGCACCGGAAAAGCTTCCCCTCGAGCGGGTACTCGGCGCCGAGCTGGGCGCTCTCATCCGAAACGTGCACGAGGAGAAGGGAGTGGCGTTTCATTTCGGTCGTACCGCCAAAGCGGTCGAGACAAAAGCGGTCGTTCTCGATGATGGAAGCCGCGTGGAAGCGGATCTCGTCGTCGCGGGCATTGGCGTGCGGCCGAATCTGGACCTGGCCGAGTCCGCTGGCGTCATCATCGATAACGGCATCGCCGTCAACGAGTTTCTAGAGACCAGTGTGAGCGGGATATTCGCCGCCGGCGATGTCGCACGCTGGCCGGACGCGTACTCCGATGCGCGACTTCGCGTCGAACACTGGGTCGTCGCGGAGCGGCAGGGGCAGGTGGTCGCGCGCAACATGCTCGGTTACCGGGACCGATTTGACGACATCCCGTTCTTCTGGAGCGCGCACTATGACATGGTTTCCATTCAGTACACGGGTCACGTCGAACACTGGGATGAAACGAGAATCGACGGCGATGTGATGAAAATGGATTGCGCCGTGTCCTACATGGTTGGAGGCCAGCGGCGAGCGATGGCTACGATCAATCGCGATCGCCAGAACCTGGAAAATGAAGTGGCGATGGAGAACGAGCTGCTGCTGAAGCCCCCTCCGCCCGTAACGATTCAAGCGGCAGAGGTCTGATAAAATGGCTACACAACTCGTTCGTGACGATTCGCTCGATGTTCTTGCGGAGTCACCTGGTGATGGTGAATTCGAGGAGCTCGTCCGCCGAGAGCTCGAGCTCCTGGGCGAGGATCCCAAGCGCGAGGGGCTGCTCCGGACTCCCACCCGGGTAGCGACCGCGCTCAAGTGGATGACTCAGGGCTACGGGTCTTCCGCGGAGGAGGTGGTGGGGAGCGGCATCTTCAAGGAAGAGCACGACAACATGATCATGGTGCGGGATATCGAGCTCTACTCGATGTGCGAGCACCACATGCTGCCCTTCTTC
>DASZZU010000009.1:0-15980 GCA_035544855.1 Gemmatimonadaceae bacterium
TGAAAATCCTCAGGCCGGTTTAGCTTGACGGTCGTTGTTTTCCAGCTCTCGGTTGGCCTGATCCAGGTCAGTTTTCCCGGCGATGTCGTGACCTTGACCGGCATCGCAAAGCCGCGGACGACGTTGCTCCAGCGGTAGGAAAACCTCGACCCCTGAAGCTTGTACTCGAGCGTCGGGACTTTCGTAGTACGCAGATACTGGTCGAACACCTTGCTCAGATTGATGCCGGAGCGTGAGCTCAGGTAGTCCTCGATCTGCTTGCCGCTCACGGTCTGGTGCCAGAAGGTCTTTCCCAGACCGCGCATGATCCCTCTCCACCGGGCGTCATCGTCCACAAGCTGCCTGATAGTGTGCAGCATGTTCGCGCCCTTGTCATACATGTCGAGGGAGCCTTCGTGGTTCACTCCGTAGACGCCGACAATCGGCTCGTTATTCCTTATCAGCTTTCGCTGGCCGATGGTGTACTCGGCGCCCGCTTTCTTCCCCTGCTGGCACTCGGTGAAGAGACCTTCGGCGTAGGTAGCGAAGCTCTCGTGGATCCACATGTCGGCTGCATCCTTCATCGTGATGCCGTTGCCGAACCATTCGTGTGCGCTCTCGTGGATGATGATGAAGTCCCAGAGCAGACCGTGCCCCGTGCTCGATCGGTCGCGGCCCAGATATCCATTCTTGTAGTGATTTCCGTAGGCGACCGCGCTCTGGTGTTCCATTCCCAGGTGCGGCGTCTCGACGAGCTTGTAGCCATCCTCGTACCACGGGAAGGGACCAAACCAGCTCTCGAAGCATTGGAGCATCGGCTTCACCTGCTGGAACTGTTTCTTCGCGGTATCGGCGTGATAGTCGAGCGGATAGAAATCGAGAGTGAGCTTGCCGCGCTCTCCCTGATAGAGGTCGCCGATGTGCGCGTAGTGACCGGCGTTCACCGCGACGTCATAGTTGTTGATGGGATTCACGACGAACCACTCGTAGGTGGTGGTCCCATCCGCGTTCCGCGTGGTGCTCCGCAGTCGCCCGTTCGACACATCGATGAGAGAGTCCGGAACCGTGATGGCGATTCTCTGACTGTCGGGCTCGTCCGAGTAGATGTCCTTGTTCGGCCACCATGCGCTCGCGCCCAGACCTTCATTCGCGGTAGCGATCCAGGGGCGAGCGAGGCTGTCTCGTGCCCAGATAAATCCGCCATCCCACGGCGGCCGGATCGCGGCGACGGGCTTGCCGTGGTAATAGACCGAGATCTGCTTCTTCGCACCGATGGGCTGCGGCGTGATCAGTCTGACGAAGAACGCGTTGCCATCGCGTCGCGCGCTCAGCTCGGTGCCATCCTGGACTACGCTGTCGATCACGAGCGGCATCTGAAGATCTATCTGCATCTCGCGCACAGACTTCAGGACGCGGTAGGTGATCGCGTTGTACCCGGCGATGCTGCTGTCAACGGGATTTACCTTGACGTGCAGATCGTAGAACGCCGCGTCCCACCAGGCGCGCTCGGGAGTGTTCGAGCCGCGAATCGTGTCGGCGTGGGTGAACACCGGCGGCTTGGCCGGCGCAGCCTGCGCGCCCGACACATCAGCGGGGGCAGCAAGAGCGACGACAGCGAGCAGAAACGAGCTTTTCATTTGACGTTTATGCGTGGCTCTGCGTACGCATAACGGACGTCTCAGGGAGCACGCCGTTGCGGGGGCTTGATCTCGTACTCCTTCGGAGGCTCGGCGCCAAGCAGGTTCTTGACGAAGTAATCCCAGCGACGGCGAACCATGTACGGCTCGCTTCCGAACCCGTGCGTGCGATTCGGCAGGAGGATGAGATCGAAATCCTTGTTCGCCTTGATCAGCTCGTTCACGACGAGCAGCGTGTTGTACGGTGGGACGTTGTTGTCCATCGTCCCGTGCGCCAGCAAGAGCTTTCCCTTCAGATTCTTCGCGTAGATCTGATTGGCTTCGGGAGCGTAATTGTCGCTTCCGTCTGGGGTTCTTACGAGCAGCCCCTGATACCGCTCGCCCCAGTCGTCCTCGTAAACGCGGTTGTCGTGATTCCCCGCTTCCGATATTCCAACCTTGAAAAAGTCGGGGTAGCGGAACATTGCATCGGCGGCTGCGAACCCACCACCGGAGTGTCCGTAGATTCCGGCGCGGTTGATGTCGATCCACCGATAGCGCCGAGCCAACTCCTTCATCCCTGCGACCTGATCGGGCAGGGTGTTGTCGCCCATCCTGCCGTAGTACGCGTCGTGGAATGATTTGGATCTCCACGGCGTTCCCATTCCGTCGATCTCGACGACCACGAAACCCAGCTCGGCGAGAGCCTGTGCATCGCCACGCGCCGGGGAAAAGCTCCGACTTCCGACGCTGCCCGTCTGAGGACCGGGATAGATATGGTTGATGATCGGGAATATCGCGTCGCTGGAATCCAGGCTGGTCGGACAGTACATCAGACCGTATAAGTCCGTCTTCCCGTCTCGTGCCTTGACCGTGATCCGCATTGGCGGCTTCCACCCGGTCGCGAGCAGGCGTGAGATGTCCGCCTTCTCCAGAGTCAGGACGGTCTTTCCGTTCAAGTCGCGCAGAACCGAAGTCTGGGGGACATCGGGCCGAGAGTATGTGTCGACGAAATACCGCCCCGTCGGAGAGAGCGAGACATCGTGGTCCGCATCCTCCGGCGTGAGCAAGGCCATTCCCTTTCCATCCATTCCTATCTTGTAGAAATGTCGGAAGTAGGGATCGCGCCCGCGCTCCTTGGCGTTCCCCACGAAATAGAGCGTGCGGTTTTTCTCGTCGACACGGAACAACTCGGCGACGTTCCCTTCTCCGTTCGTGATCTTGCTCTTGAGCCACCCGGTTGCGAGATCGTACAGATAGAGCTGTCCCCAGTCGTCGCGCTCGGAGAACCAGATTACCTCGTTTGATGCGGGCAGCACGCGCCAGTTCACCATTCCGTTCCCCGACTCGTACTGGCTGGGAACGGTTTCACCCAACACATCCCTGATCGCGCCGGTCGCTGCATCTGCCACGCGGAGCGTCTCGCGCTTGTGATCCCGCGACGTGGAGACGAACGCGAGGTGCGAGCCATCCGGATACCACTGGACGTCCGTCCAGCCTTCGTCGCCGCGACAGATGATGTGATCGCACAGCGTGGACCGGTGCTGATCGGCTGGCATCTGAAGCCTGATCACCCGCGGCGCATCGACATCGATGATGACACGCTGAATGGTGGTGATGATGCTGTCGCCGGGCAGCGGATACTTCCACGCTTGTAGCTCTGGATGACCCACTTTCGTGTTGACGAGATACATCTCGCCGACGCCGCGCTCGTCCTGCTGGAAAGTCGCGATCTTCCGCGAGTCCGGAGACCAGAGAAGGATCGGACGCTCGCTGCGAATCCAGCCCGCGTTGTCCGTCGCGTAACCGAAATCCTTGACGCCGTCGCTGGTGAGCTGCGTCTCATGTCCGGTCGCGACATCGCGAACCCATAGGTTGTAAGCGCGAATGAACGCCGCGCGCTTCCCATCGGGGGACATTATCTCCGGAGCTGTTCGTCCTGCTCTCCGCCCAAACTCGGTTCTCGCGCGAGCCGCTTCGCGATCGTCGATCGCGGCTCCGCACCTTTCGGAGTCTGTGGTGCACACACTTCGGAGCGCGCGCGCCGGGTCGACGACAATGAGATCGGCTCCGCCAAACCTGCCGCTCCGGTACCAGAAGCGTTCTCCGCCGAGCCACGACGGCTGGACGCCGATTCCCGAGACCAAGGGCAGCACATTATCCCGCAAAAACCGCTCGGCGCGGGCGTAATCAGCCGCAGTAACCTGCGGTGTTTGTTGCGCTCGAGCCGAGGCGCTGATCGCCGCGAATAACGCGACCGCACCACCCAGTCGGAATGCCCGCGCGCGCATTTGGCTACCTCACTCGGCCAGTCAAGGCCGGCGCGGTGCGCGGCCACACGTTGTCGGTCAGATCACGATCGGGGAATCGACCATTCGGGTCGAGCGTTATTCGGGTAATCGCGCGACCGCCGAATTCCAGATTGGCGCTGAAGGTCCGATTGCCAGGGAACCACACGTCGACGGGATACGTGACGATGGCCGTGATCGCATCGGTCATCAGGCTGTTCGACATCTGTTTGATCGTCGCTCCGGCCGGCGCGAACTCCACCTTGAGAATCACCGGTGAAGGCATCTGCCCGTTCTGGCGAACCGTCACCGTCGTGCGGCGTCCAGCAGTCTTTACGTCCTGGATCGAGCCATCGACCGACTCCGTCGTGAAGAGCCAGTAATTCCAGAACCAGCCGAGATCACGGTGCAGCGCGTTGCTCATGAAGAAGGCGTAATCCCACGGAGACGGGTGCTTGAAGCGCCATGCCTTCGCGTATTCGCTCATCGCGCGCTGCACCGCCGTATCACCAACGACTCCGCCGAGCGAGGAGAGCATCAGCGGGGCCTTTCCATAAGCCGCGAATCCGTACAGCGGTCCCGCGTAGTTCTCATCCCACATCAGCGGCGGCTCGAGCTCGTTGCCGCTGATGCGGCCGTAGGACATGCCGAGGCTATCCAGCTTTGCGGGTTGATGCGCGTGGTCGGCGTCGGAGAGAATGTTCATGTACTGGTTGAAGCCTTCATCCATCCAGCCATACCAGGTCTCGTTGACACCCACCATCATCGGCCACCACTGATGCCCGGTCTCGTGATCCGCGGCGAACACTGCGGACATGATGAACATCGGGTACTCCATACCGAGCTCGGGGCCGTCTACCATCGTGAGCTGCGGATACACGTACGGCATCCAAAGCTTGGAGTAGAACTCCAAAGCATGCCGAACCACTGCGCCGCCCCGCGCGTACTGCTGGGTGTGTCCCGGCAGATAGAAAATGTTAACGGGAACCGGACCGCGTCCCGGGATCGTCGCGCGCGTCGCATCCCAGACGTATTGATTCGACGTCGCCCATGCGACATCCCCCACGGTGTCGGCAACGAAATGCCAGACGAGCCGATTACCGGCTGCAGTTGACTTCCCGGCGCCCCGCTCCGCCGCGGAGACGATGGTGCGAACCGAGTCCGACTCGAGCACGTGCGAGAGGCGCTCGCGAGCGGTTGGCGTCAGGACTTCGGTGGGATTCAGAAGCACGCCGGTAGAACCGACGATCCATCCAGCTGGCACATCGATGCTGACGTCGAAGTGCCCGTAGTTGTTGTAAAACTCGGCGGGTCCGAGATAAGGTTCGGTGTCCCAGCCGCCTGGCCGCATGTCGTCAAAGACCGCGACGCGCGGATACCACTGCCCAATCTGATACAGTGTGTCTGCCCAGCGGCCCATTCTTGTCCCGCGACCATTGTCAGCGCGAGGAACGCGGAAATGCCAGTCGGCTTCGAGGGTTCCGGTGCTGTGCGGCGCAATCGGGGTCAGTAGCGTGATGCGGGCGGAGGTGTTTTTCAGGATCGCGGAGAGCGGCGGCGCCCGGCGCGTCGTTCCGGGAATCTGTGGGCCGAGCGTGTCAGTGACTTCCATCGCCTGACCGTTGGCTACGAGCCTCGTGATTTGCATCCCGTCGGTGAGCTCGCTCGCCGCCTCGAGGCGCGGAACATTGGCGGTGAAGAAATTCTGGTCGAGTCGAAGCACCAGAGAGCGCATCGCGGAATCGCTGTTGTTGCGGATGGTCACCGTCTCGCGCCCGGTCACGATCGAAGTTGCCGGGTCCAGGCTCGCGTTGATCTTGTAGTCAGTCCAGAGCTGCCAGTAGTTCCGTCCCGGACGCCCGGTCGAATCGCGCGTGCCTGCGGCAAACGCCCGCTGGATCATCCGCGTCATCGGGATGTCGCGGCGCACCGGACGCTCCGGACTCCTGCCGGCTGTTGTCTGCGTGGCTGCGGCTGTCGTCTGTGCATTTGACGGTGCGACAGCTAGTGCGAGCATCGCGGGGAGGGCGATGGCGGTGAGGAATCGTGCACTCATCAAAGCTCCTGAAGTTGGACGGCCGCTCGTCGCAAGCGGCCCGGGCGAAACTATTCAGCCCAGGGAAAAGTAGTTGGTGAACGCTCGTCAGCGTATGATTCCGCTGTGGGCATCAAGGAGAGAAAGATGGAGTTCAAGCTCGAGGAAGCTATCCCCGTTCTGGAGCGGACGCCCGCGGTACTCTCAGCGCTGCTCGACGAGCTGCCGGAGAGATGGACTAGCGCGCGCGAAGGTCCCGATGCCTGGAGCCCGAGTCAGATCATCGGTCACCTGATCAATGGCGAGCGGACCGACTGGATTCCACGTGCGCGAATCATTCTGAAGCAGGAAAGTTATCGTCGGTTCGAGCCATTCGACCGTCTTGCGGAGCTCGAGTCGGATCGGCCGCTGCGCGACAGGCTGGAGGAATTCGAGCAGCTGCGCGCGGGAAATGTGGCCACGCTCCGCGGCTGGAATCTGAAGGACAAGGATCTGAGCCTGACCGGCGAGCATCCCGAGCTGGGTACGGTGACCATGCGCCAGCTGCTCGCGACGTGGGTGGTGCACGATGTCTCTCACATAGCGCAGATCGCGCGCACGATGGCGAGGGAATACACGGAGGCAGTGGGGCCGTGGACCGAGTATTTTCGGGTGCTCCAGAGGGACGTACGCCAATGATCGGAATGTCTTCGCGCGCGGCGCGGCCACGGTTTCCAAGCGCTGGTTCAGCTGGACGGACACTTACGGGATAGAAGTCGCCGACGGCGAGGACGACGTCCTCATCTTCGCGACTGCCGTTGTCGTCGACCTGGTCTGCCACAGCGACGACAAGCGCCGCTGACCCTCACAGGCGTTAGGGACCCGCCGATTGGCGGTTGACCTCGTGCGGACGGGAGAGGCCAGAACAGCGTGATCGAGATTGAGACAGCGGCAACCGGGATTTGGTTTAGGAAATCAGCATACCGGGTTGGCCGGGGCCTTTGAGGGGCCCTAGGTTCATTACGGGGGCGCACAGTTCCGGGTTTCCGGGCCCCTTGTCTGGCCCAAGCCGAGGATTGCCGCATGTCCGCCCAGCAGCGCGCCACACCGCCTTCAGAGCAGGCGTATCCATACGCGACCCATCTCGATATCCGCTATCCGCCGCTCGAGGTGATCGACTTGCCACAGATCGTCGGTGCGGTCACGGACCGCTGGTACAATCAGACGTTGTGCAAGGTCAACGACTCAGTCGTCCGACTCGGCGTGATCCAGGGCGAGTATCACTGGCACAAGCACGATGATCTCGACGAATTCTTCTACGTCGTGGATGGAAAGTTTCTGATCGATCTCGAGGACCGCACGGTCGAGCTGGAACCTCGCCAGGGATTCGTCGTGCCCAAGGGCGTAGTCCACCGCACGCGGGCGCCGGAGAAGACCGTGATCCTAATGGTAGAAGGCGCCGGCATTGTGCCGACGGGAGACTAGCGCGCGGTCAGCCTGAAGTCGTGCTCGAGAACCATGTTGGCGGGCAGCACCACCTTCTCCTGCACGGTGCCCCTTCCCGCCATCCCGACTTTGGCAGTTATCTGCGCGCCGCGAGTGAACCCGCACATTAGATAGGATCCATCGCTGCCGGTGTCGGTCTCGACCGTGCGCTGCTGATTCGTCGATACCAGTCGTCCGTTTTGTTCGACCCACAGGATTTGCCACGTTGCCCAGACGTGCGCGTTTGGAACGGGATTGCCGGCAGCGTCTCTCACGTAGCCAGCCGCGATACCCTGAGACTCCGTCGCGGTCTCGTTTTGTCCGCACAGTCTCTTTCGCAACGTTCCATACGAAGGGACCAACACATTCGCCTGGCCACGCGAGCCACTCGGCAGCGAGATCAACTGCACCCTGCCCGCGACGCGGAACAGTCGGAGCCGGGGATGCTCGAAGACGATCGTGTCGGAGAGCGGGCCGTCGATGGCGAGCTCATAATGTCCTCCGGCACTGGTGGTCGCTTTGAACCGTCCGCCGCCGGTCGAGACCTGCACACCCTTTAGCGGCGTGTCGGTGGTGCTGTCGTATACGACGCCGCTGATGAATGATTGCGGGCCCGTGTCCTCGGTCGTGGAGATGACGGCGGTTTCGGCAGACGATGGCGCGGCCGTTCCGGCTGGCCGCGATGTGCCCCCGACTTCCTGATATCCGAGCAGGCTGTCCGTCGACGTCATCTGCGCAACGCGCGGCATCCTGATGTACCAGCGCGGGACGATCCACTGGCCGCCGGGAAGCTGCTGGAACTCGACGCGCCCGGTCGTCCTCCCTATCCGCAGCGGAATCGGAAGATTGACGTAGTCAAAATTCAGTGAGCGGAGCGCGTTCGCTTTCGGATCGAGCCAGAGAATCCCGGTGAGCTCGGGCAGCGAGCCGATCTTGGCGGGCTTGAACTCGAGTCCGGTCAGTCCCGTCTCAGGGCCGTATCCGCGGATCGCGGCGAAGCAATGGGTTTTGACGAACTGATCCGACACCAGCGTTGCTGCCTCGGGCGCGCGATAGACATCGCCGCCGGCAACCGCGCCGCGACGGGCCGAATCGATCTGATCCCAGGAGATTCCCGTCGCTGGCCTCCTCGCGATTCGCGAGCGCTGCTCCTTTCGCTCGGAGAGAACGCCGAGATTGCGATCGAGAGCGCGCTCGTACAGGTCGACGTCGAGCGGCACCAATCCCTGTGCTTCCGTCAGCGCGCTCGCTGTGAGTGCTTTCTTCATTTCCACCCACAGATCGCCCGCGGGCGTGCCTGGAGGCGTGAGGAGCTGACACGCAGTCTCACTTCGTGCAATTACAGTCGGCGGATTGCGCGACGGCGACATCCCGACCCGCACGTGAATCGCCGCGCCGGCCACATACAGTATCACCGAAGACCAGGTGTCATAGCCGACCTTGTCGGAGCGCACCACATACCGCCCCGCGCTCGGCGCGCGCAACGCGGTGTGTCCGCCCTGGTCGCTGAAGTTGCCAAAGAGGCTCATACCATGGTCGTCGACGAGCGAGACATTGGCGCCGACAATGGGTTTGCCGTTGGACAGCTCGACGACTTCTACGAGAACTTCCTGGGCGGCGAGTCGGGTCCCGACAACGATAAATGCCGCAGCAACAAGGAATGGCCGCAGATGCATGAGTTCAGCGATTTAAGTAGACGGTGCCGCGATGGCCCGGACGGACCCGCGCGGTCTACCTAAATGACGCTCCATTAGGCCGGGCGTTTTGCCCAGCGGGAGTTTTAGCTCTTATAGGATGGAGGTCAGCGTCTTACCGGGCCGCTTATCGCGTTGTCGCCCGTGACTTTACCACCAGGTTGTACCTGCTCAGCACTGGGCAGCCCTGTGATTGGGCAGGCATGAATCGGCTTTGAGCCGCGAAGGCTACCGCGCTGCGCAGGAACTCCGGGTCAGTAGCGCCGCCAATCATGACCGTACTGGTGTCAGCGAGACCATCGGGACGGACAAGGAACTCCACATAAACGCTGTCACCAGGGCCGAGCACCGCGGGAGTGCGCGGCAGCCGTGGGTTTCCGACGACATGCGCCAAAGGAAAGGCATCAGCCGAGACGTACTTGGACACGCTGTCGGACAGGTCAGCGCAATGCGCTGCTTGCTCGGGTGTCATCACGATCCCGGAGGGGCCAGAAGCGCACGCTGCAATCGCGAGCGCTGAGGTTACGAGAAAGAATTGCTTGTTCATTGTGGAATGTCCCCTGTATTGGCGGATATAGGGGCAGATTGGGTGCCATCCGCCGTGACCGCCCGAGCTTTGGCCTCGTCCTTCGATTGACACGAAGTCCCCGAATCGGGGGAAGGGGGAGTTGTTGTCCAAAGCCGTATCGTCGCTCGCACTGCTGGCGCTCGCCGCCTGCGGGGGACTCAAAGATCCGTACGTAGTCGGGGCGGCCGGACCCTGGAAACAGGGTTATGGACTCCAGAACCTTCAGGGCGTGCAGCTGGCGGCCGAAGAGATCAATAAGGCTGGCGGCATAAACGGCCACCAGTTCCAGGTAGTCACGCGCGACGACGAGGGCGACGGAACCCTTGCCGCGAAAATCGCCCAGGAATTCGTGGAAAACCGCAAGATCTCAGCGGTGATCGGACACGTTAACTCGTCCGGGATGCTCTCGGCGGCGCGCGTCTACGACGGAGAGCTCCCGGCGGTCGCCACCAGCGCGACTTCCCCCGATCTCACCGGCATATCGAGCTGGGTTTTCCGAATCATCTCGAGCGACTCCCTCAACGGGATCGCGCTCGCCACGTTCGCGAACAAATTTGGCACGCGCAACGGACCCGCGACCGCGGCGGTACTCTACGAGAACAACACCTACGGCCGCGGACTGGCCGACTCGTTTCGCCGCTCGTTCCACGGTGAGTTGGTGAGTCTCGATCCGATCAACGCCGACCTTCCATCAGCCGAGCCGTACATAGCCTACCTCAAGACGCGGAAGCCCAAGGTAGTGTTCATAGCGGGCCGCGTTGCGTCGGGCCTCAAGATCCTCCAGGAAGCGAAGCGCCAGGGATTCAATCCGGTATTTGTTGGCGGTGACGGCTGGCAGGGCATCGTTTCCGACACGGCGATCGCCGAGGGCACCTACATAGGAATGTCGTTCACTCCGGAAGATCCTTCTCCAGCAGCGCGCGCGTTCGTCGCCGCGTTCGAGAAGAAATTCGGCACACCGCCTGACGCGCACGCTGCGCTCGCCTACGACGCAACCAGGCTGATCGCGCAGGCGCTCAAGGAAAAGGGCGCGAATCGCAAAGGAATCCGGAACTACCTGCACTCGCTCACTCGGGACAACGCATACGCCGGCCTGACTGGTCCCGCGTTCTTTGAGGACACGGGCGATCCGGTGGGAATTCGATTCCGCGTATTGCGCGTACACAGCGGGCTGCTGACCGTCGCGGAGGCCAAATGAGAACTTTTTACCGCTTCCAGACGATTCGTCAGGTCCTGACGGTCGGGTTCTCGTTCCTGATTCTTCTCCTCATCAGCGCCGGCGTGGTCGGCTGGGTGTCGATGAGACGTATGGCGGACGAGGTCACTAAGACGCTCGCCGGGGCGCAGCAGGACGCGAAACAGGCTTCGGATTTCTCCAACGTCGTGACTCAGGAGATCCAGGCCGCGAACATGTATCTGAGCGATCAGGACGCCAGGTCGGAAGCGGACTTCCGCCGACTTGGCTGGGAAGCACACGGGCTGCATCGGAGCTTCAGCTCGGGCGCCGACGCGCTTGCCGAGCAGATCGCCAGAACTGTAGCGATCGACACGACTCTGGCGAGAGTGGAGTCGGCTTTCGCCCTCTCGCACCGTCTCACTGACTTGGGGCGTCTGGATGCCGCGCACGCCGAGGCGCAGCGGGCGCGAAAGCTGGTGCCGTCGCTTCTGGAGCAGCTGACGAGACTCGAGCACACACGGGCGCAGCAGCTTGCCGCGATGTCGGACAATCTTCGCAACCAGTCCGTCGCCAGGTCGCGGCTGTTGGTCTCGGTGATCGTGGTTGCGACACTGATTGCGATCATGATCGTGCTGCGCACGGGGCGCGCGGTGGGTCATCCGCTCCGGCTCCTTGTCAGGCACGCGGTTCAATTGAGTCACGGAGATCTTCAGCAGCGCACCGAAGGCGACATGCCTGGCGAGTTCCGGACGCTGGCCGACGCGATGAATCACGCGTCGATCGCGCTGTCACGGATCGCCTCCGGCGCGGCCAAGACAGCGGAAGAAGTCGCCCAATCGGCCGGTGATCTCCTCTCGGCGTCAAAGCAGATTTCCGCTTCGGCCGGTGAAGTCGCGGACGCCGTGGAAGAAGTTTCGCACGGCGCCGAATCGCAGGTGGCGCAGCTCAGACAGGTGAATGAAGCGCTGGACGGAATTCGCACCCGCGGAGACAACCTCGTTGGCGGAGCGCAGGAAGTGCACACCTTGGCCAGCGCGATCGAAGCGGAAGCGCAGGATAAGCGTATTGAGATCGATCGCGCACTCAAGATCCTCTTCGACGTGCGCACTATCGTGGAGCAGGCAGCAGGTCAGGTACGCGAGCTGAATACGACCGCGACGGACATCAACAAGTTCGTGGTCTCGGTGAGCCGTATCGCGGAGCAGACGAACCTGTTGTCGCTCAACGCGGCGATCGAAGCCGCACGCGCCGGTGAGGCCGGCCGCGGCTTCGGAGTTGTGGCGAGTGAAGTCAGAAAGCTGGCCGACCAGACCCAGGCAGCGGCGGACGACGTCGTGAAGATGACCGAGACCGTGACGATGCGGGTGGCGGCGACTTCGAAGGCGATGGAGCAGGGTGTCGTTCAGGTGGGCGAGATCGAGCGCGTGAGCCGTGAGCTGGACAGCGCGCTGTCGACGATTCTCGCTGCCGCGGAGAGAACGCGTACCGCCGCGGCGACAGTGACGACGGCTGCGACTGAAAACGCGCGCGCGGTCGATTCAGCCGCCGCGAATCTGGGGCTGGTCGCGCGGACGGCGGAGAGTCACGCGACCGCGGCGATGGAGGTGAGCGCGTCGACGGAGGAGCAGAGTGCGGCGTGCGAGCAGATGAGCATGGCCTCGACGCAGCTATTTCACGGGAGCCACGTGTTGAGAGATCTGGTGGGCGAGCTGAAAACCGCCGCGCCGGTCGCCCCGGTCCAACCTGAGCCAGCCAAGCCAGTCGATTCCGGTACAGCGCTGAGGCCGATCCCGACTCCGCCCCATCCATTGCCGCAAGTAAAACGGGTCGCGTAATCAAACGGGTCGCGTAAAGCGACCCGTTTTTTTTTGTAGGGGCACTCGACTACGTGATCGTATAGTTCGTCGCGCGGTCGGTCGGCGGGATCTACTCGAAGCGGCGTCGCGGTCCGCGTCAAACAAAAAAACCGTGTCGCGCGCGCGGTCCGGCTTACCCACGATCGCGAATCGGCGGAGCGAGTCCACGTGCGCCCGCGCGAAGGCGGGCGAGCAGAGTTATGCGCGGGGATGGCCGCCTGCGGCGGCCCAGCGTTGCTGTGATGCCTCACGGGTAGTCGAAGGGGTCGGGGCGTAGGCGACTTAAGCGAGCGACCAAGGAGACCAGCGCCGGAGCGCGGAGCGTGAAGGCGCCGCTTTGTGGCTCCGGCCGAGCTCGCGTTGTCGCCGTAGCCCCGATCCCTCCGACGAACCGGCGCGACAATCCCAAAGAGACAACGCCGGCCGCGCGCGAGCGTCATCCAAGCGGCCCAAACTACTGCACGCACGCCCCGCGCGGGTCGGGCTTGGGCTTATCGACCACTACGCGGTGATCGAGGTTGCCAACGCGGAGTGCGACATCGTGCACCAACTGCGCGACTTTACGCATGTGCTCGTAATCGATGTACTGCGGCTCGTCGGTCAGCTGGTGATAATCCATGTGCAGACCGGTCGTGAAGAAGGTAATCGGAATTCCGTACCGCGCGTATTCGTAGTGATCGCTGCGGCAATAGATCCGCTCCGGATGTCCGTTCGCGTCGAACGAGTAGTCAAAGCTGAGAGGAGTCGGCTCGCTTCTGTTCACCGCTTCGTCAATGTCGCCCAGCTCGGTCGAGAGTCGGCGCGATCCCACGAGCTGCAAATACGTCGGTCCGCCACCAACGAAGTCGAACGCGCCGCCGCGGCCGATCATGTCCATGTTGAGCTGCGCCACGATCGAATCGCGCGGAACGGTGGGATTGTCGGTGAAGTAGCGCGAGCCCAGGAGGCCCGCCTCTTCTCCCGTGTGCCAGACGAAGGTAAGCGACCGGCGCGGCCTGACCCCCGACTTCGCGAACGCTTCCGCGATCTCCAGGGTGCCGACCGAGCCGGATCCATCGTCATCGGCGCCATTGTAGATCGAATCCCTTCGCGCCGGCCTGATGCGATGCAGGCTGTCCACGTTGACATGAATCGACGCTCTCTCGGCGGCCGTCAGTCCGCCACCCGGCGTGCCGGGCGTCGCGTGCGTCCGCGATTCGACGATCCTGTTCGCCATTATGTTGTACGCGCGCAGAGAATCGTGATCGAGTGCGCCCGCGAACCGAAATCCGAGGTGATCGTTGTGCGCACCGATCGCGACGTACTCGCCGCGCAGGGCCGGATCGGTTCCTGGAATGATCCCGATGACGTTGCGCGCGGGAGTCGGCGAGCGGGTAAATGCAATCGAGGAGAAGCGGATCCAGCGCCCAGGCGTTCCGGCCCTCATCGTCAGGGGATCGCCGCCGATGAGACGCGCGGCGACCGCGGGAGACACCACCAGATTGACCCGCGCCGGCGTCGTATCCGTCGACATGGTCACCGCGTATGGCCGGACGGTGCGCGGATCGTTGGCCGTGATGATCGCTCTCGCGCCGGCGTAGCGGGCGACAATCGGACCCGGATTACGCTGGAGCGGCGTGCGAATGGCGAGAAGAATCGCCTTTCCCATCGCCTGGTCCGCCGGAATCAGCGTCGTCGTATCGGATAGATCGCCACCGTAGATGACCTGCAGGCTGTCGACGCGGATAGCGCGCCCCGATGCCGGGAAGCTGGTGATGTAGTCGGTTCCGAAAGCGAGCGGAGCGCCATCGAGAAGTACCTGCGCACCAGGCGACAGCGAGACGCGATAGGCGGGAACGTCCTGGAAGTAGCTGCCGCCAACACCTCCGGGCTGGATTCCGAGCTTCGACAGCTCGTTCGCGATATACTGGGTGCCCTTGAGATTTCCTTCTGTCCCGAACTGTCGGCCCATCATCGAGTCGTCCGCGAAGATGTAGAGTCTGGTACTCAGATCCTGAGCGGTAATGGCGGGGCTCGTGGCGCCTCCCTGCCCCATCTGCAACGCCGTTGTGCATCCCATCGCCAGCGTGGCAGCCATCGGAAAGAGTCTTCTCGCAGTACTCACGTGTGCTCCTGTTCGAGAGATCAGCACACTGAATCTCGTCAGCGCCTCGGTCAGGAGCAATCGGGCCGCTTCCTACTCTCCTTCCCCGCCTCGGAGCCCGCCGGTCGATGCGATCGTGCTGGACATCAACATGCCCGGCGGGTCCGGCGAAGACACCCTGAAAAAGCTCAAGATGTCGACGCGCACATTGGGCATCCCTGTCATCATCCTGAGCGGGAGCATAGACCCCAAGGGTCAGGAGAGAGTGCGGTCAGAGGGCGCTGCCGCAGTACTCTCGAAGCCACTCGTACCAGAGGAGCTTTTCCAGGCTCTCGCCGCCGCGCTCTGAGAGCGCCCGCGGACCTTTCTTCGGCCGCCCGTATCCGCTCTCTCTGGCAGCGATTGCCGTGTAAGTTTCAGGGGAGAGGCCGATCCCGTGAATTCCGCATCCTCCCCAGCTCAATCCAAATCAACGTCGGCAGCCGTCGTCCTCCTGAGTGGAGGGCTCGACTCGACGACTGTACTCGCGATCGCACGCAGCGAAGGCTTTGCCGTCCACGCGCTCACGTTCAGATACGGTCAGCGCCATTCGGCTGAGATTGACGCGGCAAAGAGAATCGCACGAGGCGCCGGCGTGGTGCGCCACCATTTGGTGGAGATCGATCTCACTCTCTTCGGCGGTTCGGCGCTTACGGCCGACATTCCGGTGCCGAAGGATCGCGATCTCGGTCCATCTTCATCGACCGCGAAAGAGATCCCTATCACTTATGTTCCCGCACGCAATACGATCTTTCTCTCCTATGCGCTGGCGCTCGCCGAAGTGATCGGATCAGCGACGATCTTCATCGGAGTAAATGCGCTCGACTACAGCGGCTACCCCGATTGCAGACCCGAGTACATCAGGGCGTTTGAAGAGATGGCGAACCTCGCCACTCGCGCCGGTGTCGAAGGCAGCACGCGACTCGCAATCCGCACTCCACTCATCTCACTCACCAAAGCCGCCATCATAAAGCTCGGCACGTCACTCGGTGTCGATTACTCCGCTACCACCAGCTGTTATGATCCCGGCACGAATGGGAAAGCGTGCGGCAGATGTGACGCGTGTCAGCTCCGACTAAAGGGATTCAGCGAAGCGGGACTCGCGGACCCGATCGGGTACGCGACAGTGCGCGGGCGCCCGCGTGCGGGCAGGACGGCGCGATGACCTACACCGTGAAAGA
>DASZZU010000010.1:0-7911 GCA_035544855.1 Gemmatimonadaceae bacterium
ATCTCCAGCTTTCCGTCTGGGCGGTTCCTCACCCACCCCGACAGTCCAAGCTTGCGAGCCTTGTCCACAACGAACCACCGAAATCCTACGCCCTGAACGCGACCGCTGACTTCCAGGTGGATGCTCTCCATTCGCGAGCTAGCGTCTGACCCCCAGTAGCGCGGCAAGTGTGGCAGCAATTGCTGCCGGATCGGTGAGCGCTCCGGGTGGAGGAACAGTATACTCACCCTCTCTGATTCGTTGAGCGATCTGGTCGAGTGCGCTGGCGATTGCGTGAGCCGCACTCGGCCGGTTATCGCGCGCAGCCGGCGCAGCCACCCCCCAGTCTGTCGTCGCCCATTCGTTGGATGCTTCAGCTTCGACGCCGTCACCCAACGCCGCGGCGGCCCGCCAATCGTACTGCTGCCAGTCGTCTACAACCCATCCGGTCTCGGTCGCAGGGCGAGCCGTCGCGGTGGCCTGAGTGTAGTCGCCTGCAACGGCCGATTCATCAATCAACGCGCCCTCTGCGTCCGGCGCGAAGCTGCCAACCGCGGGCAGCGGATCGAGGAAGTGCTCGACCGGTGGAAGCTCGTCCGATTCTTCGTTGTCGAGGAATGCCTCAATGGGCGGAAGTTGCTCCCGACTCCCGTGCTGGGGCTCGGCCACTTCCGCCGAAGTGTTCACAGGCGCTGCCTCGACTCCTTCGCGCAACGATCCGGGCACGAATGGTCTCGACAAGCGAAACTCCGACTGGGTCGCGGCGTGACGCGATGCTTTCGGAGTCCGATGCGGAACGAACGGACGTTGTGGTCTCTGCTGCACTACATACCCTCCCAGCTGTATTTACCCACAAGCGGCACGAATCGCACCGGAGCAATTTCAGTCTGCTCGAGCCGCTCGCCCCGACGCGTGAACATATATAGCGTCTGCTCTTCCTTGTCGCCGAGCGGGATCAGGATACGTCCGCCCTCAGTGAGCTGCTCGTGATAGGTCAACGGCACCTCCGGCGCTCCTGCGCCCACGAGTATCGCATCGTAGGGGGCGTACTGGCGCCAACCCAGGGTACCGTCTCCAAGCAAAAAAGAAATATTCCGCGCGCCGATCTGTCTGATTGTTTCGCGCGCCTTGTCCAGCAGTTCTGGTATGCGCTCGATCGAGAAGACCTGGCCGGCGAGCTGCGACAACAGCGCGGTTTGATACCCCGAGCCGGTTCCGATCTCGAGTACCTTCTCGTTGCCGGTGAGCTTGAGGAGCTCCAGATAGCGCGCGTGGATCGACGGTTGTGAGATGGTTTGTCCGTTCCCGATCGGGAGAGCCGAATCCTCGTACGCCCGGTGGCGCACGCCGGTGGGCACAAAGAGATGACGTGGGGTCTGATCGATCGCGTGCAGCACAGCAAGGTCCTTAATGCCCTGCTCATGCAGGAGCTCGACGAGCCTCCGACGCGGCCCGCGAAGCTCGTGCTCTAGGGGCGCTGCCACCAGCTCTCCGCTGCAGCAAGCATCGCGTGATGGGTTAGGTCGAGGTGCAATGGCGTGACGGATATGTAGCCGTCCTGAATGGCCCGAAAGTCGGAGCTCTCCTCCCCGGACCATTCGATCGAGCCTCCCCCGATCCAGTAAATCTGACGGCCCCACGGGTCCTGCATCGGCGTGAGGGAATCGGAGTATACACGTCGCCCCAATCGTGTGAGCCGGATGCCCCGGATGTCATCACCGCGCAAGGGCGGCAGATTTACGTTGAGGAGCGTGTTCTCGGGAAATGTACGAAGCGAGAGCACGTGCTTGAGCAGGTCGCGAAGTGGCTCGATCTGATCACGCAGCATGCTCACGTCTGCTCGCAGATCCCCGCCCGCGAAAGAAATCGCCACGGATGGAATGCCAAGCGAGAGTCCTTCCATCGCCGCTGCAACGGTGCCTGAATACAGGACATCTTCGCCCATGTTCTGCCCGTGATTGATTCCGCTCAGCACGAAATCCGGTCGCTCCGGCATCAGCGCCTCGACGGCGAGCATTACACAGTCTGTCGGAGTCCCGTCCACCTGGAATTTTCTTTCGCCACGCTCAATAGGGCGAATCGGGTGGTGCAGCGTGAGAGAATGACTCGTCGCGCTCTGCTCACGATCCGGAGCAACGACAGTGATCTCCCCCAACGGCTCGGCGGCTTCGATCAGGCAGGCGAGTCCATAGGCCAGAATGCCATCGTCGTTGGTGCACAAGAGTCTCAACGCTTGAAGATCCCGGCGCGATGGCGCCACAAAACCTTGATCACCAGCCACGCGTCCCGAAATTCGCGGAAGTAGCTCGGCGACCCGTAAATGGTGGAGATCGGGACGTTCACCGTCGTGAAGCCCGCACGTGCCGCGCGAATGATGAAATCCGTCTCAAATTCGTACCGGTCACCGACAGCGTGGACTTTGTGCAGCACCTCGGCCTTGATCGCGCGATAGCCCGACTGGCTGTCGCGGACTTTTCCGCCGGACACCGCACGTGTAGCCGCGGAGGAGATCATGTTGGCGATCCGCCGATGCTTCGGCACTGCCTTGCCGGAAAGGTCGCGCGTACCGATGACGATGTCGGCGCGGTCGAGCGCACCGACGATTGCCGGCGCGAACGCCGCATCGTGCTGACCATCGGAATCGATGGTGAGAACCGCGGCCGCGCCCTTGTTCAACGCAGCATCGAATCCCGCGCGCAGCGCCGCGCCTTTACCGCGGTTCTGGTCGAACTCGATCGTCTCGTCTGCCACAGTTCTCAGAAGCCTTCTGGAACCGTCAGTCGATCCGTCGTCGACGCCGATGATGAGCGCCCCGGGAAGATTACGCCGGACATCCTTCACTACCTTGGCGAGAGTCGGCTCCGCGTTGTAAGCGGGAACGATGACCACGAGCGGCTCGATCAACTTTCAGCCCCCTTTTCTTCGATTTGTCCGTCGATTATCGCGAGTATGGACCGGAGATCGCTCTCCATGGATTCCACCGCCTGCGAATCCAGTGCCGCACGTGCCACAGTCCTCAGATCTCCGCTCTTCCTGTAGTCGTCGATTTTCTGTCGCGCGCCGTCGATCGTGTACTTCTCCGTATAGAGAAGCTGCTTGACGAGCATGATGAGCTCGATCTCGCGACGTTGGTATACACGATTGCCCGAGCGATTCTTGGCGGGGTGGAGAAACTTGAACTGGCTCTCCCAATAGCGCAGAACGTGCGGCTTTAGTTCCGTGAGCGTGCATACATCGCCAATGGAGAAAAACTCCTGCACTGGTTCTTTCGCCTTCATTCGTCCACCTCCGAACGGAGCTCTCTCGTCATGAGGGCAGCTATGGCGCTGCGCACTGGCTGGCCCTCGAAGAGTACGCGATTCACTGTATCCACGATCGGCATCTCCACACCTTCCCGCGCGGCGAGCTCACGAGCGCTCTGCGCTGTGACAACGCCCTCCGCCACGGTTTCTGTCTCCTGAAGTACTTCCTCGAGCTTTCTTCCCTTGCCCAGCTCGAGTCCGACTGCCCTGTTCCGGCTGAGGGATCCGGTACACGTCAATACCAGATCACCCAGTCCGGCGAGCCCGGCAAAGGTACTTTGCTCCGCGCCCAGTGCGACGCCGAGTCTCGTCATCTCGGCGAGACCGCGCGTGATGAGTGCCGCTCTGGCGTTGAAGCCGAGTCCCAGGCCTTCGGCGATCCCGGTAGCCACGGCCATGACGTTCTTGAGGGCGCCGCCAAGTTCGACTCCCGTGACGTCAGTGTGAGTGTACACCCGGAAATAGGGCGAGCTGAATGCGCGCTGCGTGAAGGCCGCTGCGTCCGCATCCTCCGACGCAACGACTACTGCCGTGGGCTGGCACTTTACGACCTCCGCGGCGAAGCTTGGTCCCGAGAGCGCGACGACCGTCGCTTCCGGAAGCTCTTCCTCCGCAACCTCGGTCATGAGCGAGAGGCTTTCCCGTTCGAGTCCTTTGCTGGCGACGACGATGGGCGCATTGTTCCGAAGCGACGGCCGTGCCGATTTTACGATCGGACGTAACACCTGCGAAGGCGTCGCCAGCGTCACCAGATCTGCACCAGCGACGGCCTTCTGGAGATCGCCGACGGCGGTCAGCGTGGGAGCGAGACGGTGACCCGCAAGAAAGCGAACATTTTCGTGCTTCTCATTGATCGCCTGAACGACGTCCGGCTCGTACGCCCATATAGTCACCTGATGGCCGTTACGCGCGAGCAGATCAGCGAGCGCAGTTCCCCACGCACCCGCTCCCACTACTGCGCAGCGCATCAGGGCGCGCCCTCACCGTCTTTCTTCACGAAGCGATGCTCTTCGCCGCGCCGAAGCCGGCCGATATTCGCGCGATGTGTCCAGAAAACGAATGCGGCGATTATGACGCTGGCGATGAAGACCGGCGACTGTGGATCTCGTGAAAATGCGAGGATCGCTACAGGAAGAACCGCGGCTCCCATAAGAGACGCGAGGCTGACGTAGCGCGTGAAATAGAAAACCACAATCCAGACAGCTTCCGCGACCAGCATCGGCCTGAACGCCATTGCAAGGAATACCCCGGTCGCCGTCGCGACTCCTTTGCCTCCGCCCTTGCCGAGAAGGAACACCGGCTTGACGTGTCCGAGAATCGCCGCAGCTCCGTAGACCAGCCCCCACAACTCCGGCCGCAGCGGATGCGTGTATGACGGCAGGAAGTACACGGGCAGAAACCCTTTCAGGAGATCAGCGAGGAAAACCACCGCTCCGATTTTCGGGCCGAGCACTCTTACTACGTTCGTCGCGCCCAAGTTCCCGGAGCCGTGTTTTCGGAGATCGACGCCGCGGACTTTTCCGGCGACGTACGCCGACGGAATGGAGCCGGCGACATACGAGAGCAGGACGCCGACTATCGGCGACATCTATGCAGACTTTCTACGCATGATGATGCGAAGAGGATTGCCGCGAAATCCCCACGCTTCGCGAAAGGCATTGTGCAGATAGCGGACGTAGTGCTCCTGAACGAGGTCAGGATTGTTTCCGAAGACGGCGATCACCGGCGGTGCCGTCTCGACCTGGGTCGCGTAGTTCAGCTTGATCTCCCGTCCAGCGGCCTGCGGCGGCTGTCGTCGGCCAACGATATCTGCCAGAGTCGTATTGACCTGCGAAGTGCTGATTCTCTTGTGGCGTTCCGCGTCTACCTCGAGGAGCAGCTCGAGGATCTTCGTCACACGCTGTCCGCTAAGGGCGGAAGTGAAGACGAACGGGACGAACTTGAGAAACGGAGCTTTCTCCTGCGCCTCTTTCTCGAAGGTTGCGGCGGTGTTGTTTTCCTTCTCTTTCAGGTCCCACTTGTTGACGACGACGATGAGTCCGCGGCCGCTTTCCCACGCCAGCGCCGCGATCTTGAGATCCTGGTTGTGCAGTCCCTCGACGGCGTCGAGCACCAGAATGCAGATGTCCGCCCGCTCGATTGCGCGACGCGTCCGCAACGCGGAGTAGAACTCGATCCCGTCCTCGACTTTTGACTGACGCCGGAGTCCGGCCGTGTCGACGAAGATTATCTCACGCCCGTGAAAAGCCATTGGCGTATCGATCGCATCGCGCGTGGTTCCGGCGTCATCCGCGACCACGAGTCGCTCTTCACCAAGAAGCCGATTGATGATCGACGACTTGCCTACATTCGGACGTCCCACGACGGCTACACGGAGGGCTTCCGGCGCTTCCTCCGCGACAACCGGGATTCGCTCAACGAGAACATCGAGCATATCCCCCGAGTTTTTCCCGTTGATGGCTGACACCGGCAGAGGGTCTCCAGCGCCGAGCTCGTAGAACTCGTAGAAGTCGGTTGTCGATGGATCGTCGACTTTGTTGGCGACGAGCACCCACGGCTTCCGTGCCTCGCGCAGTAGGTCGACCACGCGGCTGTCGCTCGGATGTAGACCGGTCTTCGCGTCCACAACAAGCATCAGGAGATCAGATTCCTCGATCGCCTGCAGGACCTGTCGCTTGATCTCGACATCCATTGGGATGCGTGGGTCGTCGGTCAGTCCACCGGTATCGACCAGCCAGAACTGCCGTCCGTTCCAATCAGCGCGCGCGAAATGGCGATCACGCGTCGTACCCGCCTCGTCGCTCACAATCGCGCTGTGATCTCCGACGATACGGTTGAAAAGCGCGGATTTCCCCACGTTGGGACGTCCGACGATCGCAATGACTGGAAGGTTCACGCTGGCACCCCGCTCTCTTCGGACTCCAGAACATCTATGAAGTCATACGATGGAAAGATCGGCATGGGCAGCGACGCTCTCACGCTCTCGAGGGTGTAGTCGTCGAGGAAAACGCCGTCCTCATTGATCGTCTCCGCTGGAATGAGCGCAATGTCCAGATCGCGACGGTTCTCGAGGGCGTGGAGAATATCCTTCCCCACCAGCAATCCGGCAGTCGTGATAGTCGGACCGAACAACGAATTCTCCGCGACGATCAGCTCGAACTGTGCGCCGCTGACGGCGCGCATACGCTCCAACAACGGCCGCATCAAGGGAGCCATCGCAAGCCCGGTGACCACCCCGATCCGCTGACCATCACGCCGTGGTAGCCGCTCGAGCCCCGCAGCTACTCGCATGCGCAGCGAGGTCACCGAACCGACGCCGTTCTCGATCTGAGCGAACTCACCATAGTGCTCGGCACCGGGCAGTTCACGCTCGGCTAGTATGTACAGCTCGTCCGAGCCAAACACCCAGGTCTCACCTCGCTCCTTCATCCCGCGCACGCCCCAACGCTCGACCTGGCGGAGAATCGCGCGCGCCGTGTCTCGATCCATCTTCTTACCCGAGTATAGATGCGAGAACTGGGTGAGACCGACCGGCACGACCGCCGCTGACAGGACCGCTTCGCCCATGTTCCAGAGGTCGGTGAATGATTCTTCCAGGATCTCCTCATCATTGAGTCCCGGGACAACTACCATTTGGCAGTGAAACTGTATTCCGCCCTCGGCAAGACGCGAGAGCTGAGCCTTGATGTCCGGCACCCGCGTGTTGTTGAGGAGGACCTTTCTCGCCTCATGATTCGTGGCGTGCACCGAGACATATAGCGGCGACAGCCGGTACTCGAGGATCCGCGCGATGTCGCGCTCCTTCACATTGGATAACGTCGCAAAGTTTCCGTACGCGAAGGACAGCCGGTAGTCGTCGTCCCGGATGTAGAGCGGTTTTCTCAATCCCGCCGGAAGCCCTTCGATGAAGCAGAACTCGCAGCGGTTCGCGCAGCGACGGACTGTAGGAGGCTCGAGCGAAATGCCGAGTGGCTCGCCGTCGAGCCTTTCGAGCTCATAGATGACCTGCTCACCGTCGGGCTGCCGCGCCTCGATCGCAAGCTCCTCGTCAGCCGTGAGGAATTCCCAGTCGAGGAAGTCGGCGAGGGGTCTCCCATTCACCGTCAGCAGCTCTGTGCCCGGCCGTATGCCCAGCGCGTCGGCGATGCTGTTTTGATCGATTCGGGAGACTTTAACCATAGCTCAAGTAATTTAGAGCTATATGGGCCGAAATCAAGGAACGAACGGACTTTAGCCCCTGTCTCCTAAGCCCCAAGGACCGTCGAACGCGCTAGACTGGGGAGGTCGCGGCCAACGACTCCAGGAGCTTGCGAGCGCGCTCCGCGTTGAAGCCGGGGAGCCGGGCGATCGCCTCTTCACCGGCTTCCCGAACGCCCTGCACGCTACCGAATTCCTTTAGCAGCTGCCGGCGCTTCACAGGACCGATCCCGGGCACCTTGAGGAGCTCGGACGTCACGGTACGCATTGATCGGCGCTTTCGGTTGTAGGTCACTGCGAAGCGGTGCGCCTCGTCGCGCGCCTGCTGAAGGAGGCGAAGCGCGGGTGACCGGCGTGAGAGCTTTAGCGGCTCCTCGCGGCCCCAGATAAAGATCTCCTCTTCCCGCTTGGCTAGACTGATGAGGGGTCGGTC
>DASZZU010000011.1:0-1954 GCA_035544855.1 Gemmatimonadaceae bacterium
TCGGGTCCCCACGGCCCACCGGTGAGCCAGTCGGGACCGGAATCTACGACACGGTAATCGGGGTCATGCGACGGCACTCCGCTCACCGCGATGTGGAGCGCACCCGCCATCACCCAGTTCCAGGCGAAGTGCGCGGCTCCGGCGGCGTAAAGGCTCCGGGTTGCGAGGAATACTACTCCGAGGAAAAACCCCGCGACGATCACCGCGAGAATCGATTCGGAGTCGGCGCCCGGGTTGGCGACGTGCAGCAGACCGAACACGATGCTCGTGATGATGAGCGCCGTCTTCCAGCCCGCCGCGCGTCTCAGTAGGGCAAAGACGTAGCCACGCATGAAAAGCTCCTCAAAGAACCCCGCAGGGGCGAGGATCATGGTCGAGCGTCCTGCTTCTCCCCACCAGCTCCCGGGTATCGTCGGGTAGATGCTGAGCATGTGCGTAGCGAGCAGCAGTGCGCTGGCTACACCGATAGTCAGCCCGCCAAGTGCCGCGCCTTTGAGGAGGACCGGAGGAGACGCCGCCGATCGATCGAGCCCTACCTCACTCCACGGAAGCTTGTCGACGCGTCGCAGCATGAACCACGTGGCGACGATGACGCTCGCGAGAGAGTTCCAATGAAACACGAGCTCCCGCGTGTCTACGTCCGTGACACCCGGCAGTTCGAGCGTCATCGCCTGGAGGATGGCCAGCGCGACGAACCAAATGAGATAGAAGACGACGATTCGCCACATCAGTCCGAGAAACTGCTTGGCTCTTGGCGGCAGCGAAGCGGACGGTCTCTGTTGCTCCGCTGCGGAGTGCGGCTGGGCGGTCAATCCGCGCTAGTTCGCGCGCTCGACGCTGAGCGCGACGGCGTCACCACCACCGAGGCACAGCGTGGCAAGACCTGTCTTGGCGCCGCGATCCTTCATCGCGTAGAGAAGAGTCGTCAACACGCGAGCCCCGCTTGCGCCGATCGGATGTCCGAGCGCGATCGCGCCGCCGTTGACGTTGACGCGACTCCAGTCCCAGCCGAGCTCGTCACCATCGGCCAGCGCCTGCGAGGCGAAGGCTTCGTTCGCTTCGATGAGATCGAAGTCTTCGATTTTCTTGCCCGTTTTCGCCATGAGATTCCGGACGGCGCGGATCGGAGCGAAGAAGAGATCTTCGGGAGCTGTAGCCCCCGTCGCGTAGCCGGTGATGCGACCAAGAATTTCCAGTTTATGATCGTTGGCGTACTGCTCTGAGACGACGACCAGCGCGGCCGCGCCATCGTTCAGGCTCGATGCATTTCCGGCGGTGACACTCAGGTTTTCGCTCTGACCATTCTTGGCGGGAAATGCCGGCCGGAGCTTGGCTAGAGTCTCGGTAGTCGTGTCCTTCCGAGGTCCTTCGTCGGTCTCGACGACTGTCGGTCCTTTTTTGCCCGGAATTTCCACGCGCGCGATCTCGTTCCTGAATTTTCCGGACTCGATCGCGGAAATCGCTTTGCGATGCGACGCAGCAGAGAACTCATCCTGTTCTTCGCGCGTCACTCTCGCCTTCTTCGCCGTGTACTCGGCGTGCGCGCCCATGTGGACGTCACACGACGCGCACCAGAGACCGTCCTTGATCATGCCGTCGACCATTTTCTGGTCGGTGAGCTTGACGCCGTTGCGCATACCATAGACGTAGTACGGCGCGTTGGACATCGACTCCTGCCCGCCGGCGATGATGACCTGCGCATCGCCCGCCTTGATCGCCTGTGAAGCGAGCATGACGGCTTTGAGTCCGGATCCACACACCTTGTTGACCGTCACCGCGGAGACAGTCGCCGGAAGTCCGGCCTTGAGTGCGGCCTGTCGCGCGGGTGCCTGTCCGGTGCCGCCCTGAATGACGTGGCCCATGATGACTTCGTTCACGTCTTCGGCGGGCACCTTCGATCGTTTGAGGGCTTCGCGGATGGCGATGGCGCCGAGCTCCGGTGCGCTGAGCGACG
>DASZZU010000012.1:0-6755 GCA_035544855.1 Gemmatimonadaceae bacterium
CTAAACGGCCCGTGCGCGCGGTGCACCCGGATGAACTTCAGTGGCCTTTCCGACACCATCCCCGAGCAGCACGCTAGATCGACCGCATCACCGCCTTGAGCTCCGATGCCGGATCCTTAGCCTCCGTCACCAGCCGCCCAAGGACGATGTAGCTCGCCCCCGCTTTTGCAGCTTCGGAGGCGGTAACGGTGCGCTTCTGGTCGTCCACCGTGCCCCCTGCCGCCCGGATTCCTGGAATGAGCAGCTTGAGCTTTTCGCCGTACTTGGCGCCGATCTTTGTCGCTTCGAGACCGCTGCAAACCACTCCGTGAGCGCCCACCGCCGCGCAGTCGCCGGCCAGGCGAAGAACCTCGCCATATACCTCGAGCGTTTTCCGGCCCCACGCACTCCGAAGCTGCGCCGCGTCGAGCGAGGTGAGGATCGTAACGCCCAGCACTCCGCACCGGTCGCCAGCTCCCTCAACGGCAGCTTCGATCATCTCTCTGCCGCCGGACGTGTGCACCGTCAGCAGCTTCGCACCGATGCTGGCCGCGCTGCGAGCCGCGCCGCGCACGGTGTTCGGGATGTCGTGCAGCTTGAGGTCGAGAAATACATCGTTCCCGAGCTCGCGCAGCGTCTGGACGATCTGCGGACCCGCTGCAGTAAAGAGCTCACCGCCCACCTTGTAGAATCGGCAGGCATCTCCCAGCCGCTCGACCATCGAAAGCGCGATGTCCGCGCGCGGAAAATCGAGCGCGACGATCGGGATCGGACGCGAGCCTCTCGCCTCCGATGTCGTCGTCGCCGTCTTCGTCCGCGTTCCGTCCGGTCGTGGCTGCGGGGTCATCTCAACTCTCCCAGCGCAGAGATCCGCGCAATTCGCTCAATGAGCCAGCCCCGTTGTTCCGGCACCATGCCTCCAGATCGTCGACCAGTTTCGTCGCGAGCCTTGGCCGTTGCATTGCCGCGGTGCCGATGGCAACGAGCGATGCGCCGGCAATCACATACTGGACGATATCGGTCGCTTTGGAAATTCCGCCGACGCCGATCACCGGCAGCTGGACGGCCTTCGCGACTTTACGGGTGGCCAGCACGCCGACGGGGAGCAACCCCGCCCCACTCACACCGCCGGTGCCGAAGCCGAGCGCTGGTTTGCGCGAGTCGACGTCGATGACGAGCCCGGGTATGGTGTTCACGACCGAGATCCCGTCCGCTCCCGCATCCGCCGCGATCTGCGCGCTCTTTGCGATGTCCGCCAATGTCGGCGAAAGCTTGACGAAGATTGGCCGCCTGGTCGCCGCGCGCGAGCGCGTCACCACGTCTCTGAGCGATTGTGGGTCGGCCCCGAATTCCATCCCTCCCGCCTTCACGTTGGGGCAGCTCACGTTCAGCTCGTATCCCGCCACCGCCGCGGCGCCATCGAGCGTCGAGATTACCGTCGCAAAATCTTCCGCTCGATTGCCGACGACGTTTACCAGCACCTTGGCGCGCCGAAGATTTCCCGCGAGCCACGGCAGGTGGGTCGACTTTACTTCCTCGACGCCCGGATTCGCCAAACCGACGGCGTTGATCATTCCGCCATCGAATTCCGCGACGCGAGGAGGTGGCGCGCCATGTCGCGGCTCGACGCTCACGGCTTTTGTGATCAGTCCGCCCAGTGCGTCGAGATCGATGACGCGCGCGAGCTCACGCCCGTAAGCGGCGGTTCCGGCGGCTAGCAATACTGGATTTTGAAAATCGATTCCCGCGACGGTGACTGCCAGCGCGGATGGAGTCACCGCTACCGGGTGCCTCCGACTCGGGACTCGTAGTGCGCGAGGTAATCGACTACTGACTGTGCGATGTTTCTCGCCAGTGCGCGCTGGTTGTCCTGGTCGCTCAGGTATGTCGCCTCCGACTGATTGCTTCCGAAGCCGATCTCGACGAGAACCGCGGGCATGTATGATCCGCGCAGCACGGCGAAGTTCGCCTGCTGCACCCCACGATTCGGTCCGGGATGCACATCGATCAGACCGTTCTGGATGGTCAGCGCCAGATCGCTCGATTCCCTCAGGTGCTCGTTCTGCGCCATGTCCGTGATGATGAAGCTGAGCGGATCTCCCTTTGGAGCGTTGGCGCCAGTCTCGAATTTGACCGATTCGTTTTCCATGTCCTGGACCCGGCGCTCGTCCTCGGTCTTCGCTTCGGCGAGGAAATATGTCTCGAATCCGTGCTCGCGGGCGGCCGCGGCCGTATTGTAACCCGGGGCGTTCACGTGGATCGAGATGAAGACGTCGCCGTGATTGCTGTTGGCGATCTTTCCCCGATCGGCCAGTGCGATGAGCGTGTCGGTCGTTCGCGTCATGAGGACATCCACACCGCGCGCGCGGAGTATGGTGGCGAGCTTTTTCGCCACGGAGAGCGTGACATCCTTCTCGACGAACCACGCCGGCGTTCCAATCGGGCCGCTCATGCCTCGATCAGGACCGCCGTGCCCCGCATCGATCACGACGACTTTCCGGGCGGAGGACCGAGTGAAAACTGGCGGTTGAGCGACCGGTTTGTTCACCATCGGAGGCACAGCCGTCACGGTGCTGACAGGAGTGGAGCTCGGGGATCGGGCCGGCGGAGGACGACTTGCCACGGTGCTGAACGTTCGCAGCTCACCCAGCGCCGCGTCGTAGAAATATCCGCCGCCGTACCTCGGAATCACTTCGGTCACGAACTGAAAGGGCAGATACAACTGCCCGCCACGCACCTGCGGAGCGCGCGTCAGCGGAATGGTCAGTGTGTCCCGCTTGGCGAACGGGATTCCGTCGATCAGATCGAGCCGTAGTCGCGGCAGCGACAGCGTGTAGTGAAGATTCGTGGACGTGATCAGGATTCCGTGCATCGCTCTCATCAGCGCGTCCGCCCGTATGCTCGGTTGGCCACCGTCTATGGTCACCGGCACCGATACAGTGGTCGCTCCGTCGCGCACGACGATGAACGTCGGAATTGACGCGGTGGCGGACGCCGCAGCAGTCTGGAGGAAGAGCAGCAGCGCGATCATCGGGTTCGTACCGCGCGCTGCATGTCGCGCTCGTCGTCGCGGCGCTTTTCATCCGCGCGCTTGTCGTAGAGCTTTTTGCCCTTGCCCAGTGCGAGTGCGATCTTGGCCTTGCCCCGCTTGAAATAGATCTCGAGCGGGATGAGCGTGAGCCCCTGACGCTCCACCGCGCCGATCATTTTGCGGATCTCCTTTCGGTGCAGGAGGAGCTTCCGCGTCCGGGTAGGCTCGTGATTGAAGTAGCTCGCCTTTTCGTAGGGCGATATGTGCAGGTTGAGCAGAAAAACCTCTCCATCCTTAACGATCGCGTAGGAATCAGCGATGTTGGCCTTTCCGTTCCGCAGCGATTTGACCTCGCTCCCGGTCAGAACGACACCCGCCTCCCATGTGTCGATGATGTGGTAGTCATGTCTGGCGCGTTTGTTCCGCGCGATCGACTGTTTCGCATCTTTCTCGACTGTCTCTGCCATTTGACTTCGCGCTCAAGTTAGACGCAACAACGATGTTGAGAAAGGGCGTTCGCGTTGACTTCACTCTCTACGGTTTCTATCTTCGGAGTTGAAGTCGCCGAAGTGGTGGAACTGGTAGACGCGCTGGCTTCAGGAGCCAGTGGGCGCAAGCTCGTGGGGGTTCGAGTCCCCCCTTCGGCACGTAAAAAAGAACGGCGCGTCTGCTGAGCCAGGCGCGCCGTTCGTGCATCGGGCGGCGTGATCTAGACGGTCTCGAGAATGGGAAGCCCGGCTCGGGCGCCGCCGGGAACCGTCACGCCCGGGAGTCCCACCTTCTCGCGAACGGTCGGCTCGTCGTGCAGGAGATCCGCCAAACTCACACCCTGGAGCACGTCGTCTATCCGGTGCTGTAACATCACCCACACCGGCCTGATGCTGCAGTTGTGCGACGCGGAGCAGCGCTCCTCCTCCACGGGGTGGCTCACGCAATGGAGATCGAAGGTCTCGAGCTCGGAAGCGTGTATCACGTCGCGGATCGAGATCTCGGTCGCGGGCCGGGCGAGGACGTAACCCCCTCGTGCCCCACGGGTGCTGGCGATCACACCGGCGCGACGGAGTCTGAGCAGAATCTGCTCGACGTAATCGGCCGGAAGCCGTTCCTGTCTCGCGATCTCGCGTCCGTTAAGCGGTCCAAGCTCGGTCCGTTTGGCGAGGTTGAGCGCGCAAATGACGCCGTACTCCGCCCAAGTCGTTATCCGCATGCATTCAGGATAGGGATTCGGAGGGTTCGAAACAAGGGCGAACCTCATTTGGCAAACCACTGCGAGAAGAGCTAGGTAGGAGGTGAGAGGGAATAGGTATGAGGTGTGAGGTTTGCCTCATACCTCGCACCAAGTACCTCGGACCTTTCACCTAGCTCTTCTCGCAGTTTTTTTGTCTTTGTCGTTGGTCACCCGGCGGACCTCCCACCATGTGAGCCGCCCGGAACTCCGATCTCGGTCATCTTCCGAAGGTCGAGGACCCTATCGATCTCTTTATCGGGGAGGACTTTCTCCCGCTTCACCAGATCGCGGATCAGAACGTTCTCCTTGACCGACTGTTTGCTGATCTCCGCGGCACGCGCGTAGCCAATCTGGGGAGCGAGCGCAGTCGCCAGCGCCGCCGAGCGCTCCAGCCAGTACTCGCACTGCTCCTTGTTCGCCTCGATCCCCTTCACCGTCTTCTCGGCGAAGACCCGCGCGCTGTTCCGAAGAATCATCATGGAGAAGAGCACGTTGTGCGCGATGACCGGCATCATGACGTTCAGCTCCAGCTGCCCGTGCTCGGCCGCGACGCTCACGCACGCGTCGTTTCCGGATACCTGGAAGCAGACCTGGTTGACCATCTCGGGAATCGATGGATTGACCTTACCGGGCATGATCGACGAGCCCGGCTGTACCGCCGGCAGCCGAATCTCGTCGAGACCTGTGCGGGGACCGCTCGCGAGTAGACGCAGATCGCTCGCGATCTTGCTCAGGTCCAGCGCCAGCACCTTGAGTTGCGCGCTGAACCCGGCCACATCCCCCATGCTTTGCATCAGCTGAATGCGATCCTCTCCCTCGCGCAATTTCAGCTTGGTGGCCTCACGGAGATGCTTGACCATAAGCTTGGGATATCCCGGCTCGACGTTCACTCCGGTTCCCACCGCGCTGCCACCGATCCCGAGCTCGCGCAGATAGTCGGCTGCTTCGATCACGCGCTTGAGACCTCGACGCAGCGAGCCCGCGTACGCATCCAGCTCCTGTCCCAGCCGAATCGGCATCGCATCCTGCAGGTGCGTGCGTCCGGACTTGAGCACCTCGTCGAACGCCTTGCCTTTCTTCTCGAACGCTTTCGCGAGCTCGGCGAAAGTATCTTCGAACCCACCGAGCTCCATCAGGCAACCCAGACGAATTGCGGTTGGGATCACATCGTTCGTCGACTGCGCCATGTTGACGTGATCGTTCGGATGAACCGGCGTGTAGGTGCCGCGCTTTCCGCCGAGTATCTCGTTGGCGCGATTGGCGAGCACTTCGTTGCAGTTCATGTTGTGCGATGTCCCGGCGCCCGCCTGATAGACATCCACGACGAATTGCTCGCGGTGCTTGCCGGCCAGCACTTCGTCAGCCGCCTTCACGATCGCATCGGCGAGACGCGGCTCGAGCCTGCCCGTCTCCTTGTGAGTGAGCGCGGCAGCGCGCTTGATGTGTACCGTCGCTTCGATGAACGCGGGCAGCGGACGCAGTCCACTGATCGGAAAGTTCTGTACGGCGCGCAGCGTCTGCACGCCGTACAAAGCGTCCGCGGGAACTTCCAGAGCTCCGAGCGGATCCTTTTCGGTTCGTGTCTTTTCGGTCATGGTTGTTTCATGTTAACGCCCGACGATGCGGGCAGTGCCGTTGAGGAACGGATTCGACAACCGCTCCTCCGCGATCGTTGTCTCCATCCCGTGACCGGGATAAACCACAGTCTCGGGAGCGAGAGCTGAGATCTTTTCCAGAGAAGCCGCGAGCTGCGGCGGGTTCGAAAAGGGCAGATCGGTCCTGCCAATCGATCCGGCGAAGAGGCAGTCGCCGACCAGGGCGATGCCGGCGCCGTGAATGACGACGTGACCGGGCGAATGTCCGGGCGCGTGCATTACTTCCATCTCGATCTCGCCCACTTTGAGCATCTGGCCGTCGGCGAACTCCCGGTCCGGCGGAGGCGGCTCCTCGAATGGAATCCCATAAACCTCGGCCTGTCGCGACGCGGCCTCGTACAGCCGGCGGTCGAGCGGATGCAGATAGATCGGAACATCCCACCGGCGCTTGATCGAAGCGACGCCACCAACGTGATCGACGTGGGCGTGCGTGATCCAGATCGCTTCGAGCTTGGCCGCTGAATTATCGATCGCGTCGATGAGTCTGTCGCCTTCGCTGCCGGGATCGACCATCACCGCGCGATAGGTGCGGTCGTCGACGAGCAGGTAGGAGTTCTCCTGAAACGCGCCGACGGTTAGAGTCTGGACGTTCACCTTGTCAGTGCTGGTTGACTTGCGCTTGGATCCGCGTCCACACAACCGGCGAGGATCGCCTCGCGGCGCATCACGTGTAGCCTCCAGCGCTGATGTGCGAGCTCGCGACAGCCTCCCGCGTTGCCGTGGTCGAGCCCTCCCGTTGCATCTCCTTGAACCGAGTGATGTACTTGTCGGCCGCGATCGCTGCAGTCGTGGCATCTCCTGAAGCGGTCGTCACCTGTCGCGTCAGCTGGGCCCGCAGATCACCGGCGACGAACAGCCCCGG
>DASZZU010000013.1:0-4705 GCA_035544855.1 Gemmatimonadaceae bacterium
TTTCGCTCGTTGTAATCGCAGTTTCGCAGCTGCTATTTCCGTCGCCAAGGACAACACCAAGTTCCCGTGTGTTACCCGCTAAGGACTCGAGCTCTCGACTGACGAGCGTTGTGTCGCCTCCAGCTGCGCCATCCTCCTCACTGAACGCGAATCTGGCAGCTATCGTGACTCGCATAACCCCTACAGCGACGCAGACAACTGGTCGGGTAATGGCGGAGACCACGACCGTTACCACACTGAAAGCGATCTACAAATTCAGCAACCTTGGTGCAGCGCCAGTCTCGATCGTTATACGTGACTATCTGAACCGGTCTGCATCAGGGGGTCTGGCAGATCTGGCGGTTGAAGGCTCTCCACTGCTCGGGTACAGGCTTGTGATGCCAAATGACACCGCGGATCTGTCCCGGGCTCCATTCGTTCTTTCACGAGTAAGGAATGCAAAAGGAGAGGAGGCGCTTACCTACGAAGCGTCCGTCAGGAACTTCACGGTGTCCATCACCTACACCATTTCACAGGATACCGCGGCCAGCTATGCAATTGGCGTCAACGGGCAGGTGAAAGGAGCATCCGGACAGGCCTACCTGCTTATTGATCTGCCCAAGACACTCAGATCTGCTGAAGCAGACACAGTCGCAGATCATCGGAGCCTCGCTTACAGCTTCAAATCCGAGCGGGACCACGCACGGAGCGTGCTTTTTGGAAGTCTTGATCCTGGGGAAAAAACTCTCGAGCCAGGTCCACTCAGCTGGGTTGCGGTAAAGAACAAATACTTCGTGTTGGGAATCCTTTCGCCAGCAAACGGCACGCTGTTCAGCGAAGTGACACTCACCGGGGGTCCGCGCACATCCAAGGATGCCACAAATGCTGCGGCGACCGCAGTAGAAGCGATCAAGAACAACAGCTTTGCATTCGAGATTTATGCAGGCCCGCAGGAGTCTCAGCGGCTAGCGCGGATGGGCCAGGACTTTGATCACGTCAACCCATATGGGTGGCGCTTCCTTCAGAGCGTCGTGCATCCAATCGCATCAAAGGTCATTCAGGCGCTCCTTTGGATGCATAACCGGCTCAACCTGAGCTACGGCTGGGTATTGGTGATTCTTGGAGTTCTCGTTCGATTCGCGCTCTGGCCCCTCAATCAGAGTACGATGCGGTCGAGTCTCAAGATGCAGGAGCTTCAGCCCAAGCTGGCTGCCGCGCAGAAGAAGTACCCAGATCCGATTCAGCAGCGTGAAGCGATAATGAAGGTCTATCACGATGCGGGAGTCAGCCCTTTTGCGGGACTGACCGGATGCCTGCCGGCGCTCCTGCCTATGCCAATTCTGTTCGCGCTCTTCTTCGTTTTCCAGAATACCATCGAATTCCGTGGCGTGCCCTTTCTCTGGCTGCACGACATCTCGATCAAGGATTCACTCTACATCCTGCCCCTCTTGATGGGCGCATCGATGTATCTGCTGTCCTGGATTGGAATGCGTAATGCTCCTCCCAATCCGCAGGCGAAGATGATGGGTTACATGTTCCCCGTAATGATGACCGTCGTACTTCTCAACATGGCTTCGGGGCTCAATCTGTACTACACGGCACAGAATATTGCGGCTCTTCCGCAGCAATGGCTTCTGGCTCGGGAACGGGCAAAGGCGCGTCCGCGCGGATAGGGAGCACATGCTGCGTGTTACGTATATTGGTCACGCAACGCTACTAATTGAGGTTGGCGGGAAGCGGCTTCTCACCGACCCCAATTTCGATTCCGCGCTCGGCAAATTTCTTCCGCGAGTCAGCGCGCCCGGAATTGCGCTCGATGCATTGCCGGAGCTCGACGCCATATTGCTCACGCACGCTCACGCAGATCACCTCTCGTTCGATTCTCTCGACGCGCTACCCGACAATATTCCGCTGTTCGCGCCACCATCCATAGCGAAGTGGCTCGGGAAACAGGGGTACCGACACGCGGTTGGAGTTGCACCGGGCGAGGCTGCCGAGCTGTCTGGCGTGACTATTCGGGCGGCTGCGGCGATGCACAAGGGAAACCGATATGGAGTCGATCGATGGCGTAGTGCGACAAATATGTACCTGATAGATACTAATAAGGCTTCGTGTTTTTTTGCTGGTGACACTGCACTCACTGCGGATACCACGCGACTCGTAGAGGATCACCTGGCCGTCCATGGCCGAAACCTCGATGTCGCCCTGCTGCCTATTGGGCATGCGCCGTGGTGGAAACCCGGATTCCGGAAGGGACACCTTACCAGCTCCGACGCTCTTGCTCTATTTGAGCTGCTGAAGGCGAAGTATTTCATTCCTTATCACTGGGGAACCTTCAATCACGTGACGTCTACTGCCTTTGATGCGATAGATCGGTTACGCGCAACGCTTCAGGGTCATCCACTTCATCCCGCAGTGAAGATTCTGGAGCCAGGCACGAGCTTCGTGCTGCCAACCGCAGCTTCGTGATTTCTGGTGCCGCAACTGGCGTTGCGCAGCTCGAGGATACGATCGTCGCTGTGGCAACCCCAACGGGAATGGGTGCGCTGGCGCTCGTCAGGCTCAGCGGTCCGCGCGCATACGCGATCGCTCAGAAACACATACGACCCTGGCCTTCCGAATCTCGCGCAGTTCAGTTGAGCACAGTTCACAACCTTGGCGAGGTGCTCGATCGATCGCTCGTCACGCTGTTTCCAGGACCGAACTCGTTCACTGGTGATGACACTGTTGAGATCTCGACTCACGGCGGATACTTGGTACCTGCTTCAATCGTTGCCGCACTGATTTCGTCGGGTGCACGACAAGCCCTTCCTGGAGAGTTTACCCGACGTGCGGTGTTGAATGGAAAACTCGACATCCTGCAGGCTGAAGCCATAGGTGATCTCATCGATGCACGCTCCCAGGCAATGCAACACGCGGCCTTGGGCCAGCTTGATGGCGGACTTTCCCGGCGCCTGCTGGCTCTTAGGGAGGATCTGGTCGGCCTTGAATCGCTGATTGCTTACGACATCGATTTTCCTGAAGAGGATGACGGCCCTGTCCCGCGAGAGAAGATCGAAAGCGCCATTGCGAAGATGATCACCTCTCTCGAGGCGCTGCTCGCTACGGCTCCTGCCGGTGAGCTGATCCGGGAGGGAGCGGTAGTAGTGATCGCAGGCCCGCCCAACGCTGGAAAATCTTCGCTTTTCAATTCACTTCTGGGGAGATCTCGAGCGATTGTGACGGAGATTCCCGGCACTACCCGCGATGCTCTTGAAGCGGTCGTTGACAGCGGAAAGTGGCCACTGCGACTGGTTGACACCGCTGGTCTTCGGGACACCGTTGATCCGATCGAGCGTCTGGGAATAGAGGTAAGTGAGCGCTATCTCGCTAGCGCCGCAGTAGTTCTTGCATGCGCCGAAAATTCTGAAGGTCTCGATCAAACGGTTAGCTCGGTAGGTCGGAAGTCGACCGCACCGGTGATAGCTGTGCGAACCAAAGCCGACCTAGCAGCACGGAGAGACGATTTAAACCGCGACCGTGTCGTTCGTGTCAGCGCGCACACTGGTGAGGGTCTCCAGAGCTTGCTCGACGCGATTAACAATGCAATTGCTTCGATATACGGAGAGGTTGTTCCGGATCTCCCAGTGCTTACCAGGGCACGCCACCGGCAGGCACTCGCTACAGCTCTCGTGGAAGTCAGGCAGTTCCAGCAAGCCTGGCGCGAGAAAAAACTTCCTGCGCCAGTCGCGTCCGTTCATTTGCGAGCTGCCGTCTACGTACTCGAGGAGTTGATTGGAGCTGTCGACGTTGAAGATGTTCTCGAGCGGGTATTCAGCTCTTTCTGTGTCGGGAAGTAGCTCAGGCGGAAGCGGCAGCAGAGCTTGAGATCGAAGTGATCTCGCTCGCGCTTGCACGAATGGCCCACGAAAGTCCGCGAGCGTTCACTGCTGACTCGACCATTTTGGCGCCCAGAAAATAGCCGCTTCTCTCGGGGAAAACGTGCCGGTCGACTGTGCGGGCATCATCGCTCATTCCACCGGAGAGGTATCGTAGTCTCAAACCCAGACCTGCCCGGTCGAGATCGGCATTGAGCGACCTCGTCATCAATGGCTCGAGCTCACGAACGCTCGCGTATTCGCGTCGTGTATATCCGTAGTATTCCCAGGCGGCATGTCCGGGGCTGATGGCCCGCGAGGCATGGGTAGATAATCCCTCATTGATCATGAGCTCGCGGAGCGAGGCGCGTCTCCCCGTTTCCCAATAGGAGTAGTAGCCGCCTGCGTCTTTGATCAACTGTCTCAGCTCGCTGCGGCTGGTCGGGGAGGCGTATCGAACAGTATGTGCTATCCCATGTGCCAGCCAGAGGGGAATCAGCTCCGGATCGAGCCCCAATCCCTGAGTTTCGGGATTCGTGACGCTCGTAAAATGCTCGAGGCAGACGAAAGCGATCCCCTTTCCATCGACAACCAGCTCGCCCGCGTTCGCAGCGCCGACGCCGACCATCAGCACCACATCGATATCGATATCGATGTCTAGCAAGGTCCTGCACTGCTCTTCTGTATTCCTCGCCAGAGAGACGACGTCGATTCTCTCCAGCATCGTCCGAAGATCTACCCGGCTCGCAAGTGCGGCAGAGCGAACGACTTCCAGAAAATGAGGGCCCGCCGGATCGAGGACGTAGTTGTGCCAGTAGGCTTCCAGAAAGCGGCGGTGATTTTCGAAGTAGCGGAGATAGGCGGCGACA
>DASZZU010000014.1:0-1711 GCA_035544855.1 Gemmatimonadaceae bacterium
GAGCAGCAGCTCGATGCGACGGTGCAGACGGAATTCTCGATCGCGCACCCCGGTGGTGTGAAAGGCAATCTCACGAACATCGATGCCGTGAACGGAAAGATCGTTGGCCTCGCTGTCGGGCATCACTCCTCGCTGGGACTCGATCCGCATGGATTTCGTGCGCTGACCGACGTCAGGGTCGAAGGTGCGGCAGGGACGTTCGATTATTCGCGTGGATCGGTGCAGACGACGCTGTCACACGGATTGGGTCGCTCGGTCGACGGAGCCTTGACACTGGGCGGTGGCACATCGGGCGGACATCTGCCGATACAGAAGCAGTTCTTCCTCGGCGGCGTTCAGACGGTGCGCGGTCAGAGAGCCGGCGCGGCGATCGGCGATTCGTTCTGGATGACGAGCGCCGAGCTCGGCACGGGATGGCCAGGATTCCGCAAAATCGTGTTCGGTGATCTCGGCTGGGCGGGGAGCCGCACTGACTTTACGCATCCGGGACGTCCCCTTAGTGGAGCGGGAGTTGGCGCCTCATTTATGGACGGGCTCATTCGCATCGATCTCGCCAAGGGCATCTATCCGGAGAAATCCGTGCGCGCGAACCTCTACGTTGAGGCGCGGTTCTAGCTCTTCGTTTCCTTTACATCTCGGTTTGGGTCGAGGCGCGGTGTCCTCTTCGCGGCTACGCTCGCTTGGTCGGAGCCCCTAACTGCGCTCCTTCGCTCCGCTCAGTCGCGGGTCTCCTCCTCGCGCTCGCTTTGCAAAGCCGCTACGAGGATACCGCGCCTCTCCCGTATAGATCTGCAACTGCCCGCGCCTAGAAACGTGCGCCGTGGCGTTCAAGTCGGCGCACGTTTTTCGAAAGTCCGCGGCGAGCACGTGGTTCTCTCGCTCGGACTTGCCGGCGCACCGCCGAAGAGGATACCCTCCCGACTGACCGGCACAGAGATCTCGAACAAACGGAAGCGCCGCTTACTCCTCGGCCATGAATGGATAGCGATAGTCGAGCGGAGGCGAGAAGGTCTCCTTGATGTTCCGGGGACTGATCCAGCGCATGAGATTCAGCTTGGAACCGGCCTTGTCGTTCGTTCCCGAGCCGCGAGCGCCGCCGAACGGCTGCTGTCCAACCACCGCCCCGGTAGGCTTGTCGTTGATGTAGAAGTTTCCGGCCGCGTTGCGGAGCGCCAGCGCTGCCTGCCTGATCGCCTGCCGATCCCTGCTGAATACCGCGCCCGTTAGCGCGTATGGAGACGTCTCGTCGACGAGCTTGAGCGTCTCCGCCCACTTGGAGTCCGGATAGACGTGCGCCGTTACAACCGGCCCGAAAATCTCCTCACAGAGCAGGCGATAACCCGGGTCCTTTGTCTCGATCAGCGTGGGCTCGATGAAATAACCATCCTCGCCCCGCGCAACTCCTCCGGAGACGACCGTCGCGTTCTTGTGGCCGTGATCGAGGTACTCGACGATCCTGGTGAACGCTTTCTTGTCTATCACCGCGCCCATGAAATTCCGGAAGTCGGCGACGTCTCCCATCCGGATGTCCTTCATGATGGCGACGGTGCGATCGCGGACCTCGGGCCAGATCGATTCGGGTATGTAAACTCTGCTTGCGGCCGAGCACTTCTGGCCCTGATACTCGAAGCCTCCCCGAGCGATCGCGACCGAGAGCGCGACCGGGTCGGCGGAAGAGTGCGCGACGATGAAATCCTTGCCGCCAGTCTCA
>DASZZU010000015.1:0-8873 GCA_035544855.1 Gemmatimonadaceae bacterium
GCGGGGCTACAAATCGGTCGACAACCGGAATACCGAGGGTTACCTGTCGGTTCCCGACGGACGCGTTGTAGTCTCGTCGATACTGGGCGACGGAACCAACGCGATCTCTACGCTCCAGTTCGGCGGCAATCCCTCGCTGCCGCAGGAAACGAAGTCGAGTCTGCTCGAGGTCAGCGACGAGATCTCGCGCCTCACCACTGCCGGCGGACACAGGTTCAAACTTGGCGGACTACTCAATCAGCAACGGAGCTCCGTCGGATTCATACCAAACCGGTTCGGCACATTCACCTTCAACTCGCTTGCCGATTTCGAGGCGGGCCAGCCAACACAGTTCACCCGCACCTTGTTCGCGCGCAATCAGCAGTCAGCGACGAACAATGTGGCAGCGTATCTCGGTGATTCCTGGCGCGTGAAGCCGCAGCTCCAGGTGACATATGGACTCCGCATGGAAGGATCGCGGTATCCCGATAAGCCCGACTACAATCCCGAAGTAGACGCAACCTTCGGACGAAGGACGGATAACCTTCCCTCTGAAGTGCATGCGAGTCCGCGCGCGGGATTCAGCCTGTTCGTGGGCGAGTCGCAATTCGGGCCGCCACCGCTCACCCTCCGCGGTGGAATCGGCGAATTTCGCGGGACCGCGCCGGCCCAGCTGTTCGCATCTGCTCTCAATGCGACCGGACTCAACAATGGCCAATCACTGCTCACTTGCGTCGGCGCAGCGGCGCCCACCCCTGACTGGGCTGCCTATCTCGCCGACCCGTCGACGATCCCTACGTCGTGCAACGGTGGAACGCCGATCTTCGCGAACCAGCGCCGCAACGTCACAGTGTTCGATCCCAACTTTCAGGCGCCGCGTGCGTGGCGCGCATCGTTCGGTCTTAGCCGTCGATTCTGGGATCGCTACTCCTTCTCCGTCGACGCCGGATACGCCCGGGGGATAGCGCAAACCGGGCAGACCGACATCAACCTCGACACCGTTCCCAAGTTTACGCTCGCGAACGAAAACAATCGGCCGGTTTACGCTCCAGCCAACGCGATCGTTCCGACGACGGGAGCGGTTTCAGTGCTCGGCTCCCGCCTTTATCCGCAGTTCGGCGTCGTCAGTCAGATCGAGTCCAACCTGCGATCGGATACGAAGCAGCTCACACTCGGCTTGAACGGCATAACGACCAAGGGAATTCTTCTCAACGCGTCGTATACGCTGACGAGCTCCTTCGATCAGTCGCAGGGATTCTCGCAGGGGAGCGCGCAGGGCTTCGGAGGAACACCGAGATCGACCGCCGGCAATCCGAACCTCTCGGAGTGGGGCCGCAGCGATAACGCGCGCCATCACGCGCTGCTCGCCACGATTACCTATCCGATCAAGCCTGTGCTCGAGCTGACGGTGATCGCGCGTGCGACGTCGGGCAGCTATTACTCACCGCTCGTCGGTGGGGACATCAACGGCGATGGGCGCAGCAACAACGACCGGGCGTTCGTGTTCAACCCTGCAGATGCCGCAACGCGTGGCGACACGGCGGTTGCAAATGGGATGACCCGTTTGCTCGCCAGCACCTCTCCCCGGGCCCGCGATTGCCTGCTCAGCCAGATGAACAAGGTCGCGTCGCGCAGCAGCTGCTCGAGCCCGTGGTCTCCGTCGCTCGATCTGCAGGCGAACATACGGCCCGCGTCGTTTGGCCTCGATCGAAGACTCACCATCTCGGTGATCGCGCTGAATACCCTGACGGGTCTCGATCAGCTGCTGCATGGCAGCAACAATTTGCATGGCTGGGGGCAGCCATCGTTCCCCGATCGCACGCTCCTCTACGTACGGGGATTCGATCCTGCTTCCCAGACGTACAACTACCAGGTAAACGAGCACTTCGGTGTCACCAACGGAACGCGTAACGCCTTCCGCGTTCCGTTCCAGATTGCGATTCAGGGCCGGCTCGCACTTGGGACGGACCCGGCGCGCCAGCAATTCAACAACGTGGTTGGCGGCGGTCGCGGACGCCTCAGCGCCGACGCGCTCAAGTCGAGAATGACGCGGCTCGTTCCGAACGCTTTCCTCGACATCATAGCAGTCAACGACTCGGCCAAGCTCGAGCTCACGCCCGACCAGATCGCAAAGCTTCAGTCCTCGGGCGACGCGTTCAAGGTGAAAGCCGATTCGCTGATAGACAAGGTTGCGAACATGCTCGCTGACACCACGGTCAAGAGTCCGGACCCGATGACGGTCTTCGCCAAGCTCCAGCCGTCGATGACGGAGGGACGGAAACTCGCGGCACAGGCGATCAACGAGGCCAAGGCCATTCTCACCCCGGCGCAGTGGGCCAAGGTTCCGGACAGCATCAAGACTCCGGGATTGCGACGGGGCGATGGCGAGGGCGGTGGACGTAGCGATCGAGGCGGCGGTCCCGGCTAGCGTGCACGGGTCGTGCGAGGGTATTCTGCATCGTTTCCAACCCTCCACCATCACGACATGAAAGGTTGCTTTCGCAGGGCAGGCTGTCTCGTCATCATCATCGCTCTCGTCGCGCTCTGGTACTGGTACGCGCGCGTCGAACGACCAGCCGCGTCAACGACCACTGCGCCGACCGCGGGCGCGACTACCGGTGCCGCTGCCGTGAACACTGGATGGAAGCCTCTCACCGCCGCGGACGCCCAGCGCGGTCGCGTTGCGGTCGAAGCGCTGGCGCAGCGATCCGGGCCGGTGTTCGCGAATCTCACCCCCGCCGAAGCGGCGTCTTACATCTTCCTGGTCGTAGCAAAACAGCTTCCGCCCTCTGCCCGGAACGCAGAGGCCTCCATTGTGGGCGATCGGCTTTACGTGCGCTCGGAGGTCGATCTCAAGGACTTTGGCGGCGCCGGCCAGCTCGGGACTCTCGGCATGCTTCTCGGCTCCCGGGACAGCGTGCTCCTCGGCGGGACAATCCACATGCTGAAGCCGGGATTGGCTGAGTTCAAGGTGCAGGAGGTGAAGCTCGGGCGCCTTCAGGTGCCGCAAAGTCTCATTCCGCGGCTGATCACTAAGATGAAGCGCGGGAAGAAGGTAGAAGGAGTCTCCGAGACCGGTTTGCCGATGGTAATGCCGACTTACATTTCGGATGTGCGCATCGCCAACGGAAAGATCACGCTCTACAAGAGTGTACGGTGAGTCGCAGAATTCTGGTCATCGACGATGAGCAGGGAATCCGCGCGGCACTGGGTCAGCTTCTCGAGTACGAGGGGTACGAAGTCCATACTCTCGCGAACGCGACCGACGGCATAGCCGAATACCAAAAGTGGCGGCCGCATCTCGTCTTTCTCGACGTGAAGATGGCCGGCATGGACGGCATGGAGGCGCTCAAGAAACTCAGAGAGCTCGATCCTGCGGCTACGGTGGTGATGATCAGCGGCCACGCGACAATCCGCACCGCGGTCGAGGCCACGCAGCTCGGGGCTTACGAGATCCTCGAAAAGCCGCTCGACACTGACCGCATCCTCGTGATGTTGAGGAATGCCCTCTCGCATTTGGATCTGCAGGAGGAGAACGCCCGGCTGAAGCAATCGATAGACGCGCCGTTCGAGATCGTCGGCAAGACGCCAGTGATGCGCGCGCTCATGGAAAAGATAGAGAAGGTCGCGGCGACTCCAGCGCGAGTCCTGATCACGGGGGAAAACGGGACAGGGAAGGAGCTGGTCGCGCGCGCGCTGCATCGAATGTCACCACGCGCGGAAAAGCCGTTCGTCGAGGTGAACTGTGCCGCGATACCGGGTGAGCTGATCGAGAGCGAGCTGTTCGGGCACATGAAGGGCTCCTTTACGGGCGCGATTTCCGACCGCGCCGGAAAGTTCGAACAGGCGAACAAGGGGACGCTGTTTCTCGACGAGATCGGAGACATGAGCCTCGCCGCGCAGGCAAAGGTGCTGCGCGTGCTCCAGGACAACGTCATTACTCGAATAGGCGGGGCAAAGCCGATCTCGGTCGACGTGCGCGTGATCGCAGCGACGAACAAGACGCTCGAGAACGAGATCGCGGCGGGGAAGTTCCGCGAAGATCTGTACTACCGGCTGAACGTGGTGCCGATTCACGTTCCGCCGATTCGCGAGCGGCGCGAAGATATCCCCACGCTCGCGCAGTATTTCGCGTCGACGCTGTCGGCGCGGGAAGGGATCCCGCCGCGCACATTCACCCAGGACGCGCTCGAGCGGCTGAGCGCCCTCGACTGGCCCGGCAACGTCCGCGAGCTCCGCAACACGGTGGAGCGGCTGCTCATTCTCGCCCCGGACAGCCAGATATCGGCCCGGGACATCGACCGGCTCGCCGGGCAGCGCGCACTCGACGACGCTGGCCTCGCTACTCTCACGCAGTGCCGCACCTTCGAGGAGTTCAAGGATGCGGCTGAGCGCGCGTTCCTCCTCAACAAGCTCCGCGAGTTCGACTGGAACGTGTCCGAGACCGCGCGAGCCGTGGAGATGCCGAGGTCGAACCTTTACAAGAAGATCGAGCGGTATTCGCTTTCGCGTGAGCACAGCTGACCGCTGCGCGCGATACAAACAACGACGGATCGAGATGAAAAAGTTCAACAACTTCATTGCCGGAAAATGGGTGGGCCCTGAGTCGGGCGAATACTTCGACAACCGGAATCCCGCTGACCGCGGAGACGTGATCGGAAAATTTCCATTGTCGGACAGGCGCGACGTCGATCGCGCGGTCGAGAGCGCGACACGGGGCTTCGCCAGATGGCGCCGCACCCCGGCACCCGGCCGCGGCGACATACTCCGGGTTGTCGGCGACCTCATGACCAAACGCAAGGAAGAGATCGCGGACGCGATGACCCGCGAAATGGGGAAGCCCCTCACCGAGACCCGGGGCGATGTGCAGGAGGGAATCGACACCGCGTACTACGCCGCCAGCGAAGGGCGCCGGCTCTTCGGCAGGACGGTGCCGAGCGAGCTACGTAATAAATGGGCGATGAGCTACCGCCGTCCGATCGGAGTCGCCGGCCTCATCTGCCCGTTCAACTTTCCGATGGCTATCCCTACCTGGAAGATGTTTCCCGCTCTCGTCTGCGGTAACGCCGTGATCTTCAAGCCCGCAGAGGACGTCCCCCATACCGGAACGCTGCTGGTGGAGATCCTGCTCGAGGCAGGACTTCCGAGCGAGGTAATCCAGCTCGTGCACGGCCGTGGTGAGCAGGTAGGGGCCGCGATCGTCGACCACCCCGGAATTCCGCTCATCTCCTTCACCGGCTCGACGGAAACCGGTCGCATCGTCGGCGAGACGTGCGGGCGGCTTCACAAGCGTCTGTCGCTGGAGATGGGCGGCAAGAACGCGCAGATCGTCATGGACGACGCCGATCTGGATCTCGCCCTCGAAGGCGCGCTGTGGGGTGCGTTCGGCACAACGGGGCAACGATGTACCGCCACCAGTCGTCTTATCCTACAGAAGAAGATACACGACAAGTTTCTGGGCATGCTCGAAGACCGCGCCAAGGGTCTCAAGCTAGGTGATGGAAGGAAGAAAGGAACCGACGTAGGTCCGCTCATCAACGAGGACGCGCTAAGAAAGGTCGAGACATACGTGGATATCGGCGAATCGGAAGGCGCCAAGCTCCTTACCGGTGGTGAGCGGCCGGAAAAGCTCTCCAAGGGAAACTTCTTCGAGCCCACCATCTTTACAAACGTCAAGGCAGGGAGCCGTCTCGAGCAGGAAGAGATTTTCGGGCCGGTTCTTTCCGTAATTCGCGTCAAGGATGCTGACGAGGCGTTCGCCGTGAACAATGATGTGAAATACGGATTGTCGTCATCGATCTACACGCGGGATGTGAATACCGCATTTCGAGCGCTCAACGAGCTCGACAACGGAATCACGTACGTGAATGCACCGACCATCGGCGCGGAGGCTCATCTCCCCTTCGGTGGAGTCAAGCAAACAGGAAACGGGCACAGGGAAGGTGGCTGGGAGGTCTACGAGTTCTACTCGGAGACCAAGGTCGGGTACGCCGATTTCTCCGGCACTCTTCAACGCGCCCAGATCGACACATATCTGGGAACGCCGGACTAATCACCGCGGTAGATACGTACCATGGACTCTTACGAACACAAGCGCGCGCACGCGCTTCAGCTCGCCAATAGAAGGCGCACGAGCGGCAGACTTTCTTTCTTTGCGCATTGGGCAAGGATCGTGATCGTCTCGCTCGCGCTTTTCGTCGTCATCCGCGCTTTCGGGGTCGAGGCGTTCAAGATCGCGAGCGGGAGCATGGAGCACACCCTCTTCGAGGGCGATTTTCTCCTCATCAACAAGCTGGTATACGGCGCCGGGATTCCCGGCAGCGGTCGCAAGTTTCCCGCGCTACATGCGCCTCGGAATGGGGATGTCGTCGTCTTCACCTATCCAGTTGATCCGCGCCTGAACTACGTGAAGCGCATTGTCGGAATACCCGGCGATACGCTGGAGATGCGGAGCGCGATCCTCTTCAGAAATGGGACACCGGTGAACGAGAACTACGTTCAGCGCACTCCGGCAGAGGCCGATCAGACGGACGATGACTTCCGCTGGCAGAAGGCGTATTTGGTGGGCGGCGCGGCGATCTCCAACTACAATCCTTCCCGTAACAATTGGGGCCCTCTGGTCGTCCCTCCTCATGACTACTTCGTCCTCGGAGATAATCGCGACAACTCGTCGGATTCGAGGTATTGGGGGTTCGTGGCCGACTCTCTTGTGCGCGGCCAGCCGATAGTGGTCTATTATAGCTACGCGCCGGACACTGGAGACCGCCTGGACTGGCTGACTCATTTACGGTGGAAGCGCTTCGGGGAGATCGTTCACTAGGACGCTCCCGCTCTTGAGAGGATGATGCTATCGCTATGAAGGCATCGACGAATCGGAAATCGACCGTCGACGAAGGATCGCTCGATCAGTACCTCCGTGACATCAGCGTCTTTCCCCTTATCACTCGCGAGAAGGAAGTGGAGCTCGCGAAGCGTATCCGACAGAGCGATCAGGAAGCTCTCGACACCCTTGTCCGATCGAATCTCAGATTCGTCGTCTCCGTCGCCAAGAAATACCAGAATCAGGGAGTCTCGCTCTCCGATCTGATCAACGAGGGCAACCTCGGCCTCATTCGCGCCGCGCACAAGTTCGACGAGACGAAGGGCATCAAGTTCATCTCGTACGCGGTGTGGTGGATCCGCCAGTCGATCCTGCAGGCGCTGGCCGAGCAATCGCGCATCGTTCGAGTGCCCCTCAACCGCGCTGGCACTCTGCATCGCATTGGAAAGCGGGCGAGCAGCCTGCTGCAGGAGCTCGGTCGTCAGCCGACCAACCTCGAGATCGCCGATGGCATGGACATCAGCGAGGACGAAGTCGCCAAGACGATGATGATCTCGCAGGTGCACCTGTCGCTGGACGCGCCGATGACGCCGGGCGAGGACAACCGACTGCTCGATTATCTCGCCGACAACGTGAATCCCACTCCGGACGAGATCACGTTCGAGAAGGCGCTGTCGGAGGCGATCGAAGAGTCTCTGTCCTCACTCAAAGAGAGAGAATCCAAGATTCTGCGCCTCTACTTCGGACTCGACGGCGCCGACCCGATGACGCTCGAGGATATCGGCACGCTCTTGCAGATTACGAGAGAGAGGGTGCGGCAGATCAAGGAGAAGGCACTTCTTAAGTTGCGCCACAATTCGCGCAGACGGTCGCTGGAGTCGTTCCTCGGCTAGGGGCGGCGCCTGTGACGGGCTGGGACGGTAGACCCTGGCAAGGAGTTGAATGGCTGACGCAATCACGATCAGAGCCGCAGCTCCCTCCGATGCTCCAATACTTTGCGAGCTGCTGGCGCAGCTCGGGTACCCCGCCTCGGTAGCAGAGATTCCCGCGCGCCTCAGCGCGCTGGCGAGTTTTCCCCGCTCGGCAGCGTTCGTAGCGACGAACGGGTACGGTGAGGTCGTCGGGCTGGTGACGACACACATTTTCCCCTCGATACACGACAACGGTCCGGTTGCCTGGCTCACGACTCTTGTGGTTCTGGAAGACGCGCGTGGCGCGGGCATCGGCTCCGTGCTCGTGACGCACGTCGAGCAGTGGGCGGTGAGGAACGGGGCCAAAAGGTTATCGGTCACTTCGGGTATGCATCGCAAAGCCACGCACGAGTTTTATGAGAAGAGGGACTACGAGAATACAGGGCTTCGATTCACGAAGAAGTTGGCGCCCGACTGACAGCGGGAAGAGTGGCGTGGTTCCTTCATCACTTACGTTCCCGGAGCTGCGGTCATGGCCGCGCTGAGAATTTCAACGGCGCAGATCCGGTTTCGCGTCGACGCAAGTCCGCGTTGACGGAGGATGGGGATTCGAGCCTCAGCATTGCGGTTTCGCGAGGGCGTGCTTAGTGTCGTTGCTATCTTGAACGGCTGTTTCGATGCGCGACTCGCAATCCGATTCACCACTCGTATTGTGAGAGGGGCGATTCCGCTCAGGGCAAAGTCTGAGACCTTTTGTTTGGACAACTCCCAGAGACCTGTCCACGTCTTTCCCATCCTTTTGCACGGGAGTATTCGACTGATGACTCATCACCCCTCTCTTCTCCTTGCGTGCGGCGCGCTCGCGCTAGCGGCATGCAGCGACCCCGTCACGAGCCCGATTCTGAAAGCCCCCACGACCGTATCTCTGTTGCTATCGACGGGCACCCCCACTATTCCGACTGACCAGCACGTCTTCCTAATGAGTGGTAACTCGATTCCTGACAACTTCGCAGCCGATGTCGCCGCAGCCGGTGGGACGGTCGTCCGACTACATAGTGAGATTGGGGTCGCGGTGGTAAAAGGTCTCACCGACGCCGCAGCGAACCAACTCGCACGCGGCAACGGCAAAGTTGAACGGGATGTGATGGTGCAGTGGGTACCCA
>DASZZU010000016.1:0-18787 GCA_035544855.1 Gemmatimonadaceae bacterium
GAATGCGCTGGCCGAGCGAGGATTGCTTGCAGGGGTCGAGGGAAAGCTGCCGGGCGAAGCGAGCGGAGTCGCGGACGACAGCCGCAAGGTGAAGCGCGGTGAGCTGTTCATTGCGGTGCGTGGTTGGAACAGTGACGGTCACGACTTCCTCGATGCCGCTGCGCAACACGGCGCCGCTGTCGCGATCGTCGAAGATGCCGGGCGGACGACGCTGCCGGCGCTGGTGGTGCGCGAAGGGCGCCGGGCGGCGGCGGTGGCTGCGGCGACCGCGTACGGGAATCCGGCCCGCAATTTGACCATCTTCGGCGTCACTGGGACAAACGGGAAGACCACCACCACGTCGATCATGCGGCATCTGTTCGACGATGGCGGTGGCTCCAGCGCTTCTATCGGCACGCTCGGCATACTTATTGGAAGCGAGGGCGAGGTGCTGCCGGGTGGCGGTGGTCTGACGACGCCAGGTCCGGTGGAGCTGCAAAGGATTTTGCGTGCGCTGGTCGATCGCGGCGTACGAACGGTAGCAATGGAAGTCTCCTCGCACAGCCTCGACCAGAGGCGAGTTGATGGGCTGGAGTTCGACGTCGCTGTGTTCACCAACCTGACGCGCGATCATCTCGATTATCACCGAACGATGGAGGCTTACCTGCAGGCGAAAGCGCGGCTGCTCGACTATCTGAAGCCTGACGGAACCACGGTCGTGAACGCTGATGCTCCGGAGTGGGAGGCACTGATGACACAGACCCGCCCGCTGACCTTCGCCGTTCGCGCGACTGCCGATGTTCGCGCGGAAGAAGTGCGTTACACACCGCGTGGCAGCGAATGGAAGCTCGTTACGCCGCGGGGCTCCGGCGACGTCACGCTGCCGCTCATCGGTGACGTCAATGTCGAGAACGCCCTTGCCGCCGCTGCTGCGGCATTCGCGCTCGGGCGCTCCCCGCAAGCGATAGCCGAAGGCCTGAGCACCGTGCCGCAGGTCCCCGGCAGACTGGAAATCATCTCGACACGACCGACTGTGCTGCGCGACTACGCTCATACGCCCGACGCGCTGGAGCGGACGCTTCGCACCGCGCGCGCATTCACGCGCGGAAAGCTTATCGTCGTATTCGGCTGCGGCGGTGAGCGCGACAAAGGCAAACGGCCTATCATGGGCGAGATCGCCGAGCGCGCGGCCGACCGCGCCATCGTCACGAGCGACAACCCGCGCATGGAGGATCCGGATGCCATCATCGATGACATCGAAGCCGGGATGCGCGGCTCCGGGCACGAGCGCATCACCGACAGACTCGCGGCGATTCAACGCGCGCTGGACCTGGCTGAGGACGGAGACATAGTCCTGCTCGCTGGCAAGGGTCACGAGACCTACCAGATCCGCGGAACTACCTCGTATCCGTTCGACGAAAAGGAGATAGTGAAAGAGATGACCGGGAGTCACGCGTGAGCGCTGGGTTCTGGACGCTGGACCGGATTGCGGCCGCGCTGGAGGCTCACTCGACGGGGTCGGCGCCGCGCGGCTCGACTGAAGTGCGCGGAATCACCACCGATACGCGGAAGATCGGCAAGGGCGATGTGTTCCTGGCCCTCAAGGGTGAGCGCTTCGATGGCCATGACTATCTTCGGGATGCGGTTCGGGACGGCGCGTCGGCAGTAATTGCTTCGCGAGCGCCCAAACTCAGTTCGCTCGGCGTTCCGATCTATGAAGTCGGCGACACTCTCGTCGCATTGGGTGCGCTCGCCAACTACTGGCGGCGCGCCTGGGGGAAAACGATCATCGGCGTCGCGGGAAGCAACGGTAAGACGAGCACCAAGGATCTTCTGAAAGCATCGCTCGGCCGCTCGTATTCGGTCCACGCGACGACGGGGAATCTCAATAACCGCGTCGGCGTGCCCCTCACGCTGCTCTCTCTGCCGCTGGACGCGGACGTAGGAGTCATCGAGCTCGGAACCAGCCTTCCCGGAGAAGTTGCGATTCTGCGCGACATTGCCCAGCCCGACATCGCTCTCGTCACCTCAATCGCCGAGGAGCATCTCGAAGGCCTTGGCGACCTGGCTGGCGTTCTCCGCGAAGAGGCAACGGCCTATGACGGTGTGGCTGTCGGCATCGCACCTTCGGCCCAACCTGAAATCGCCGAAGCGGCTCGCGGCAAGGCGAAGCGGGTAGTAGTGGCCGGTCTGGACGCGACTGCGGATCTCAAGCCTGACCGGTGGGAGATCGGACCCGACGGACTCGGCGTCCTCGAGATTGGGGGCGTTACGATAAGGCCACCGGTTCGCGGACTCCACAATCTGCGGAACGCGATGCTCGCTCTGGCCGTCGCTCGCGAGTGTGGTGTGAGCTTCGAAGACGCCGCCGAGGGAATCGCGGCGATGCCGCAGCCGAAGATGCGGGTGGCGTGGGAACAACTGGGTAACGTCACGCTCATAAACGACGCCTACAATGCCAACCCGGGGTCGACGCGCGCCGCGATCGAGCTGCTTCAGGGAACCGGTACCGGACGGCAGAGGGTAATCGTCCTTGGTACGATGCGAGAGCTAGGTGCGGCATCAGAGCAATGTCATGCCGACATCGCGGGTCTCGCGTTGGCTTCGGGTGCCGACATCGTGGCGGGGATTGGCGAGTTCGCTCCCGCGCTGGAGAAACGGAAAGAGCGCGAGCGCGTCATCACCGCTTCCGACGTCGACGATCTGTGGCCGCAGCTCCAGGGCCGGCTCCAGCGCGACGCTATTATTCTGCTCAAAGCGTCTCGTGGCGTGCAGCTGGAGCGCCTTGTTCCACATTTAACTACCTGGGCGACTGCATAGTGCTGAATTATCTGCTCGTTCCGTTCGTAGGATTGCCGCACTTCGGGTTTCTGCGACTGTTCCAGTGGATAACATTTCGCGCTGCCGGCGCCGCCGTCACCGCGCTCCTTCTCACATTCGTCGTCGGCCCGGGAATCATGCGGCGTCTGCGCAGAATGCGCCTTCATCAGGTGATCCGCGAAGGAACGCCCGACGCGCATCAGCAGAAGGGAAGGACGCCGACGATGGGTGGGTTGATCATTCTTGGCGCGACGCTCACCAGTACGCTGCTCTGGGCCAAGCTCGACAATCGCTATGTGCTCTTGGCGATGGTTTCGATGGCGTGGATGGGGGCGATCGGTTTCCTGGACGATTACCTGAAGCTCAAACAGAAATTGGCCGGAAGGAAAAACACCGGCCTCGTCGAGAAGTACAAGCTGGCTGGTCAGGTGACCCTCGGCTTCGCCCTCGGCTATTACCTCTGGAAGCATCCACTTTCCTCACTGCCCGGCGCGTCGACGACGCTGCCATTCTACAAGTACATCCTGATCGTACCGCTCACCGCCGGCCTGGGCTGGCTGTACGTGCTGTTCGTGACATTCGTGATGACTGGAACCAGTAACGCCGTCAATGTGACCGACGGCCTCGATGGTCTGGCGGCGGGTCTCACCGCGATCGCCGCGCTCACCTTCGCGTTCTACGCCTATGTGGTGGGGCGCGTCGATGCCAGTCAGTACCTCTACGTCTACTATCTGCGCGGAGCCGGCGAGCTTACCGTTTTCTGCACCGCAGTATTGGGCGCGTGCATAGGATTTCTCTGGTACAACACTCATCCCGCCGAAGTCTTCATGGGGGACACCGGCTCGCTGGCGTTGGGCGGAGCGCTCGCCTCAGTTGCAATTCTGCTGAAGTCGGAATTCCTGCTGGTGCTGGTCGGCGCCGTTTTCGTGGCGGAAATGATGTCAGTCATTCTACAGCGCTTCGTGTTCAAGTACCGCAAGCGACGATATGGAATCGAGTACGCGCGCGAGCATCGCGTCTTCAGACGTGCTCCGCTCCACCATCACTTCGAGGTGAAGGGGTGGGATGAAGCGCAGGTGGTCGTGCGCTTCTGGATCATCGGAGTCCTGTTCGCGTTCATCGCTTTGAGCACGCTGAAATTGCGATGACCCCGCGCGAGCTCGTGCCGCCCGAGAGCGAGATCGCCGTCATCGGTCTCGCCCGGAGCGGCCGCGCCGTGGCTACGCTGCTGCGAAAACACGGCTACAACGTATACGCTTCCGACCTTGCGTCGTCGCCCGATACCGGACGATGCGCGGAGGAGCTGCGGAGCCAGGGAATCGTGGTCGATGTGGGACGACACGACCTGGAGCGGCTGGCGCACGCGAGTCTCGTCGTCACGAGCCCAGGAGTCCCTCCATCCGCGCGACCTCTCGCATTCGCACGGGAGAACGGCATCCGCATCGCCAGCGAGGTGGAGGTCGCCCTCCACTTTCTCGAAGCCCCGCGTGTGATCGCGGTGACGGGAACCAATGGGAAGACGACGACCACAGCGCTGATCGCTCACCTGTTGCGCGGGCTCGACCTCGAAGCAGTCGAAGCGGGAAATATCGGGACGCCTCTCTCGGAGGTTGCGATTCGGGAGCGGCAGCCAAAATGGATCTCACTCGAGATGTCGTCCTTTCAGCTCCACGACACGCCAAGCCTCAAGCCGGACGTTGGAGTTCTCACCAACCTGAGCCCTGATCATCTCGATCGGTATTCGACGGTCGAAGAGTATTACGCCGACAAGGCGCACTTCTTCGTCAACGCGAACGGGGATTCCCTCTGGGTGGTCAACGATGACGACGAGGCAGTGAAGCGGATGGTGCGCGACGTCGCCGGCCGGAAATATCCTTTCTCGCTGGCAGGCGAGGCGCCGGGCCATTTCGACTCGGCGCGCAATGAGCTCGTCGTGCTGGGAGCGCCGCTTCTGCGGCGCAACGATCTTCCGCTGCTTGGACCACACAACGTCGCGAACGCGCTCGCCGCATCCCTGGCGGTGATGGTGGCCGACAGATCGCACCAGACTCAGAAAGCGCGAAAGGGAATCGCGGCCGCGCTTCGCACCTTTCGATCGCTGCCCCACCGTCTCGAGCTCGTCGGCGAGTTCGACGGAGTGCAGTGGATCAATGATTCCAAGGCAACCAACGTCGCCTCCGCGGCCGTAGCAATTGACGGTATGGAGCGTCCGACCGTCCTTCTGCTGGGAGGCCGGCACAAAGGAGAAGCATACACGCCGCTCGCTGATGCCGTGCGGAAGAAGGTGAAGAGGGTAATCGCGTACGGGGAAGCGGCGACAATCATCGCGACTGACCTGCGCCCTGTCGTCGACGTGGTAAGACTCGGGTCGGATTTCGACGAGGTGATCCGGACTGCCCGTGCCACTGCGCGCGCGGGAGAAGCCATCCTCCTGTCACCGGCCTGCTCGAGCTACGACATGTTTTCGAACTATGAGGAAAGAGGCGAGCGCTTTCGCGCGCTCGCGGCCAAGGAAGCGTAATGGAAGCGTCGGTCGGTAGGACACATCGCTGGACCATGGGAGTCGAGGCTCGCGTGCTGGTCATCCTCACCGGAGTCCTGCTCGCGTTCGGTGTCGCGACTGTCTACAGTGCCAGCGCGATCGTCGAGATGCAGGCCGGCTACGGCCACGCCTACCTTCTCCTACGCCAGCTGACGGGCATGGCCCTCGGTGCGGTGTTGTTCGCGATCGCCGCGAAGATGGACGCCGAAGTGTGGGAGAGGTGGGCGTGGCCGCTCATGGTGGTGTCGCTCGTCCTGCTCATCGTCGTGATTCTCCCATTCACGGCTACGATTGCGCCCCGCATCCACGGCTCCCGCAGATACCTGTTCGGCGCTTCGCTCCAGCCGTCGGAGCTTGCCAAGCTCGCGGTCATTCTCTGGACATCGATGCTGGTGGTGAAGAAAGGCCCGGTGATGCGACGGCTCACGAAGGGCCTGCTGCCCTTTCTCGTCGTGATCGGAGCGCTCGACATCCTGGTCATGCTCGAGCCCGACCTCTCCACCGCGATGATGTTCACACTCGTGATGGGGATCATCCTCTTCGCCGGAGGAGTTCGCATCGGTCACTTCGTTGCGCTCGGGGTGATGCTCATCCCGCTTCTCTACGTCAAGATCGAGCGGCTCAACTACGTGTTGCTTCGCATGTCCGCCTTTTTCGATCCGGGCGGGGCGCCACCTGAGGTGAGCTACCAGCTACGGCAGTCGCTGATCGCGGTCGGCTCGGGTCAGATCTTCGGAGTGGGCTTCGGTCGCGGCCGACAGCAATACGGCTTTCTTCCATTCGGATACGACGACTTCATCGCCGGCCACATCGGCGAAGAGTGGGGATTCGTAGGGCTGGCGCTCCTGGTTCTGGCGTTCGCACTCTATGCGGCGGTCGGCTTTCGGATTGCCCGCAAGGCGCGCACACCTTTTTTGCAGCTCGTAGCTGTCGGTCTCACCGTGACCACTGTGCTGACCGCGTATCTTCATATTGGCGTGGCAACCGGATTGCTCCCGACCACTGGGCTCACGCTACCCTTCATCTCTTACGGGCGCTCGAATCTTGTTCTCTCGCTTCTCATGACAGGCATCCTCGTCAACATCGGCAGCACGCGTGAAAGAGTATTTGGCGAAGCGGCGACGGACCCACTCGCTCTTCGCGCGCTACCCGCCAGATGAGGGTGATCTTCGCCGGCGGTGGCACTGGGGGGCACCTTTATCCCGGGCTGGCAATCGCTCGCGCGCTCGTGAATGCGGATCCGAGGGTCGAGCCATTCTTCATCGGCGCCAAGCGCGGCATCGAGAAGGACGTGCTGCCACAGGTTGGATTCCCGTTCGAGTTGCTTGATCTGCATCCTCTCTACCGATCGCGTCCGTGGCAGAACTGGAAAACCATCCGCGGTGCGACGAGCGCCTGGCGAAGCATCGCCGCTGAAGTTCGCAGCGAGCCTCCTGCCTGCGTTGTGGGGACCGGAGGGTACGCGGCCGGACTAGCCCTCGGATATGCGGCCAGTCACGGGATTCCGTTCGTTCTCCAGGAGCAGAACACCTATCCCGGGATTACCGCGCGCTTCTTCAGTCGCTTTGCCGCCCAGGTTCATCTCGGCTTCCCCGAAGGTCGGCGGTACCTCTCGCCTTCGAAAAAAACCGAAGTCTACGATTCCGGCAACCCGATCGAGCCGCCGCCGGCCGATGCTTTCGAGAAGGCGCCGGCGCGAGCCAAATGGGGATTTTCTCCCAATGGCGGCGCGGTGTTGCTCGTGTACGGCGGAAGTCAGGGCTCGCAGGCGATGAACGAGGTCGTGGCGTCGTGGATCGATCAAGGCCTGCCGAGCGATCTCTTCGTCATCTGGGCGACCGGGAAGGCGAACTACGAGAAGCTGGCGCGCTACGAGAGCGATCGCGTAAAGGTGAGGGCGTACATCGCGCCGATTTCCGAGGCATATCGTGCTGCCGATTTCGCTCTGTCTCGCGCGGGAGCGATGGCCACCGCGGAGCTCTGCGCGTGGGGCATACCGGCGATCGTGGTGCCGCTCCCTACCGCGGCCGCTGACCACCAGACCGCCAACGCGAAGGCGCTTGCCGCGGCCGGTGCGGCGGAGATGATCCGGCAGAGCGCCCTCAATACGCACTCGCTCGCCGGCGCCGTGGAGTCGCTGCTCGCGGATCCGGCGAAGCTCGCGGCCATGCGCGCGAAGGCGCTGGAGCGTGCTCGTCCAACCGCCGCGGCCGACATCGCGCGCCACATCCTGACACTCGTCAGTACCGGGCAGTCTCCCGCTTGAAAGGCGTGCGAGCCGGAATGCGCGCAGAGAACGAAGAATGAGCTCGCTCGATAACTCCGATTCGCGACCCGTCCACTTCGTGGGAATCGCCGGCGCCGGGATGCGCTCCCTGGCCGAGCTTCTTGCGCGACGCGGTGTGCGAGTAACGGGCTGCGATGCGAATCCGGGTTCGATCGACGATCTCGAGGAGCTCGGCATCGAGGTGCTCACCGGCCACGATCCGGAGCACGTGAGGGGCGCGCGCGAAGTGATCGTCACCTCGGCGATGCCAAAGGACCATCCCGAGATCGTGCGCGCTCGAGAGCTGGGAATCCCGATCACGCGTAGAGCAGAGGCTCTTGGACAGGCCGTTGCTGATGGGAAACTGGTTGGAATTGCCGGCACTCACGGAAAGACAACTACGACGGTCATGACGACTGCGGCGCTCGCCGCCGCGGGATTGCGACCAACCGGGCTCGTCGGCGGTCGGGTGGCGGAATGGAAGGGAAATCTCCACTACGAGTCGGACGAGCTCTTCGTGGTGGAGGCCGACGAGTACGACCGCTCCTTTCTCACGCTTTCGCCGACGATCGCCGTCGTCACGAACGTCGAGGCTGACCATCTCGACATTTATCGGGATCTCGACGACATCACCTCGACATTTTCGCGCTTCGTTCGCGATGCCGCGGTCGTCGTTCTGTGCGCCGACGACCCCGGCGCAAGCGGTCTCGACCTGCCGCCGAGCGCGGAGGTCATTCGATATGGGCTCAGCTCGCCCGACGCGCGACTCGTTGCCAGCGACATCCGCTCGACGGGCCACGCCACGCACTTCCTGGTGTCGTACGACAGGCGCTCGTTGGGCGAGGTAGCATTGCGGGTTCCCGGCCATCACAATGTGCAGAACGCACTTGCCGCGATCGGCGCCGGTTTCGCTCTTGGCGTCAGTCTCGACGCAATGCGCGACGGATTGCTGCAATTCGGTGGAGTAGAGCGGCGCTTTCAACGTCTCTGTGATGTGGCAGGAGTGACGATCGTGGACGACTACGCGCACCATCCGACCGAGATCGCCGCCACGCTCCAGGCGGCGCGCGCGTCGTATCCGGACCGGAGAATCGTGGCCGCATTTCAGCCACATCTTTTCTCACGCACCCGCGACTTCTCGGATGCATTTGGGCGGGCGCTCGCGAAAGCAGACAGTGTCTTTCTGGCCGAGATCTATCCGGCCCGCGAGAAGCCGATCGCCGGGATTACTTCGGACCTGGTGGCGGCGTCGCTTGTGCGTGCAGGCCGCGCCGTCACCTGGCAAGGCTCGCGTACAGAGCTGGCCTCCGCGCTCTCCACGTTCGTCCGCGACGGCGACGTCGTCATCACCATCGGCGCTGGTGACATAACGCGCACAGGTCCCGAGCTGAGACAACAGCTCGAGGCGCGCGGCAAATGACGGTTCCGGGGCGACTCCAAAAGCCGGGCTGGAAAATGCTCGGCGCCATTTTCCTCGTCGCCGTCATCATGGCGGCGGCGTGGGGCGTGCGCACAGCCGCTCGACAGATGGCGTTCTTCCGCGTCCGCTCGGTCGAGATTCGTGGCGTCCGATATCTGCAGCCGAACGAGGTCCTCGCGCGCCTCAAAGTCGACACGCTGATGTCGCTGTGGGACGATCTCGAGCCTCTGCGCGAGCGAGTGCGCCACCATCCGCAGGTTACGGGCGTCACGATCACTCGGCGAATGCCCGGAACGCTGGTGGTGACGGTCCAGGAAAATCAGCCGGTTGCGCTGATACAAAGCGCCGCCGGACTTCTTCCTTACGACTCTCTCGGTCACGTGCTTCCGATCGATCCCGCGCGCACAAATCTCGATCTGCCGATTGTTGCGACAAGCGATCCTGTTCTTCTAAAGCTCGTTGGTGCCATTCGTTACGCGGTGCCGCGCGTGTTCTCGCGCATTGAAGAGGTGAGGCGTACCGGGAGAGACGAGATCCTGCTTACGCTCTCTCGCGGCGAGGCACAACGCCCTCGCGCCATGGGCGACACGGCAGCCTCGCACGCCGGAACGCTGAGAGTGCGCATTCCGTTAGGGCTGTCAGTGGAGCGGTTGGCCGATATCTTTCCCGTTGAGAATGACCTTGCTCGCCGACAGGTTCACGTTGGCGAGCTCGATTTACGTTATCGCGATCAAGTGATCGCAAGGCTGCAATGAATCCGGAACGCATCATCACTGGTCTGGACATCGGTTCTGCCAAGACAACCGTTGTGATTGCCGAAGCAGTCGGCGACAGAAAGAGCAAGCCTACGCTCAAGATCATGGGAGTCGGTCAGGCGCGCACGACCGGGTTGCGTCGCGGCGTTGTATCGGACATCGAAGAGACCACACGCTCGATCAAGAAAGCGATCGAGGATGCCGAACGGATGGCTGGAACCAAAGTCGACACGCTCTACGCGGGCATCGCTGGCGAGCACGTCAGAGCGATGATCAGCAAGGGAATCGTCGCCGTGAATGGCGACGAGATATCCAAGGCGGACGTTGACCGCGCCAACGAAGTCGCCCGTGCGCAGCCGGTCCCGCAGGATCGCGAGCTTCTTCACGCGATTCCGCAGGAATATTCCGTCGACAAGAATCAGGGGATTCGTGATCCCATCGGAATGATCGGCACCCGGCTCGAGACGGAGATGTACCTGGTGACCATCGGCGCTTCTCCCGCGATGAACCTGCGTAAGTCGGTGGAGCGGGCCGGCTATCGTGTGCGCGAGCTGGTGCTGGAGCCACTCGCGAGCGCGCTCGCCGTTCTGACCGAAGACGAGAAGGAGCTCGGAGTTGCTCTCGTGGAGATGGGCGCGGGGACGACTGACATCGCGGTTTTCCATGAAGGAAAAATCCGGCACCTCGGCACGGTGAACTTCGGTGGCAACAACGTCACCAGCGACATCGTGCAGGGAATGGGCGTCACACAGGCCGATGCCGAGCGGTTGAAGGAGAGATACGGCTGCGCGTACGAGCCGTTGGTGGATCCAGACGACGTCATTCAGCTCCCGAGCACGGTGGCACAGGGCGAGCGGCACATACCGCGCGAAGTGCTGGCGCACATCATCCACCAGCGCATGGACGAGATTTTCAATCTCGTGCTGAGCGAGATCGAGAGGGCGGGGTTTGCGCAGCGGCTGAACGGCGGGGTAGTGATCACCGGCGGCGCGGCAGCGATGCAGGGCGTTGCCGAGCTCGCCGCCGACGTGTTCGGCACCGGGGTAAGAATCGGCTCCCCGGAGGAGAATGTCGGCGGGCTGAGCGATTCGGTCGACGCGCCGCGCTTCGCCACAGTGGTGGGGCTCGCGATCTACGGCGCGCATCGCGTGGCGGCCGGCTTTTCGCCGACGAGCAAGCACAGAGCGCTCGCAGGAGCTGGCGTCGACAGATTCACGAAACGGCTCAAGACCTGGCTCGAGGATTTCTTCTAGTCGCTGCTGTCTTTTGCGTTGGCGCTTGCAGTGGCGTTGCGCAGTTTCTGATTCCATCGCCGGTACGTCGGGCGGGGATGCCCTCTTCGGGAGCTCTCGCCTGCAGCTTCGCCTTGCGGCTCGCTGCACCGCGCCGCCTTGCAGCGGCGCTGGCTGCGGCCGCTCCCTCAGAAGACACCCCCACCCTCCTTCCCTATAGGTCCCTTTGACTGCGTGCCGGCCCTGCGCCGCGAAGGCGTGCGCCGCGAAGGCGTGTGCCCAGGCGAGCGATCCCCACTCGCTAAAGGACCAACAACTCGCGCGCTTGCGCGCGCGGCGCTCCGCGCCGATCGCCGCCGCGCGACGCGTTATCCGCGCGCGATCGATGAGGGCACGTTCAGGGAATCTTCAGGGGAGCGCGCAGCAAAGGCAGCGCGCGCAGTTACGGATCTGTGTAGGGAGGTGAGGGTGTCCTCGCCGAAGAGGACACCCTCACCGACCACATACAGAGATGCCGACCCAAACAGGCGGCCTTTCCCGCGCCCTCACTCTGAAGAAATCATAAACCTGCTGGCGGAAGAGCGAGTGTGGATAACTCGCTTGATACCGGTTGTACTTTTTTTGGCGCCCGTTCGTCATTGCCTATGGTACGAATAGACTAACGGTCGTATACTAGCGCAGCTTTTTTTCCACATACCACGCAGTTCGGAGTTTCCCACCACGATGATATTCGAATTCGAGGAGAGCACCTCACAGGGCGCCCGCATGAAGGTCGTGGGTGTCGGTGGGGGTGGCGGAAACGCCGTCAACCGCATGATCGAGGAGCACTTGGAAGGGGTGGAATTCATCTCGGTCAACACGGATGCCCAGGCCCTCCTCAATTCGAAGTCGGACATCAAGATCCAGATAGGTAAGAAGCTAACTCGCGGGCTGGGCGCTGGCGCGCGGCCGGAGATCGGGAAGCAGGCCATCGACGAGAACAGGGAAGAAGTCGCGCGCGCGATGTACAACGCCGACCTCGTCTTCGTGACCTGCGGCATGGGTGGTGGAACTGGAACGGGCGCCGCACCCGTCCTGTGCGAGCTCGCTCGTGCAGCCGGTGCCCTGACAGTCGGAATCGTCACCAAACCCTTCCTGTTCGAAGGCCGCAAGCGCATGCGCCAGGCCGAGCTCGGCATCGCCGAGATGCGGAAGAACGTCGACACGATGATCGTGGTCCCGAACGAGAGACTCCTTGCCGTAGTCGGCAAAGGAATTCCGTTCCAGGACGCCCTCAAGAAGGCGGACGAAGTTCTGCTTCACGCCACCCAGGGAATCTCGTCGCTGATCAGCGTCACCGGTCTCGTCAACGTCGATTTCGCCGACGTACGCACTGTCATGCAGGAGGGAGGCTCCGCTCTCATGGGAACCGGCATCGGTCGCGGTGAAAATCGCGCCATCGAAGCCGCCCAACAGGCAATCGCCAGCCCGCTGCTCGACAACGTCTCCGTCTCCGGCGCGACCGGAGTACTCGTCAACATCACCGGCGGCGCCGACCTCACGCTTGGCGAGGTGCACCAGATCAACGAGATCATCCACGACGCCGTCGGCGAAGACGCCGAGATCATCTTCGGTGCCGTGCACGAGCCGGCGATGCAGGGCGAGATCCGAGTCACCGTCATTGCTACCGGCTTCGATCGGGAACGGCAGCAGTCGGCCTCCAGCCAGCAGCCAAGCGTGATCGCGACGCCCTCCCCGCTCGTTCGAGGCTCAGCTGTCATTCCGCTCCGTCCATCGAGAGGAAACGGCGCCTCGAGGGGCGCTCTCGGAGAGATCCCGCGGCGGAATACGCCGACGAGCAATCCAGCTGTGACTCCCGAGAGGGATCGGTCGTCTCCTGAGCAGGATCTGAGTGACATGGAGATCCCGACATTCATTCGGAGACAGATGGATTGAGGCAGGCACGCATAAGACCCGTGAGCTATGCTATCGTGGCGACCCTTGCAGTGGTCGCCATTTGGCTTACACCCTCCCTCGAGAAGAAGCAGGTTTTCCCGATGCAGCCGGTCGTGGTTACTCAACCGGGCCTCGAGCCGGCGGACTTCCTTCTCTCTCCGCTCGTAGTAGAAGCTTCCAACACAGAGCTCGTCGATACTCTCGCGATCGTGGGCGTCATCCACTCGAGTCTGTACAACGCTCTGAACGAGAGCGGCGCGGGCGTTCTCCCGGCCTCAGCGCGTCATAAGCTTGCGTGGTCCCTTGCCGACATCTTCGAGTACAAAGTCGACATGAGCCGCGACCTGATGCAGGGTGACAAGTTTCACATCCTCGTCGAGCGGCTCCAGAAGCCGAACGGCGCGATCATCGTCAACAAGATCCTCGGCGCGCGCCTCGCGCTCTCCAACAGCCACAATCCCCTCGAAGCGATTCACTTCGACTCTCCTGGCGGTGGCAGCACCCAATACTACGACGCCAGCGGTATGTCGCTGCGTGCCGCATTTCTGCGCGCACCGGTCGCTTTCCGGCGCATCAGCAGCATTTTCGGCTCACGCAAGCATCCGATCTTTGGCGAGTGGCGCAATCACACCGGCACAGACTACGCCGCGGCTGAAGGAACCCCCGTCCGCGCGATCGGCGACGGCGTCGTCGTCTTCGCCGGACGCAAAGGCGGTTACGGCAACATGATCGACATCCGTCACAGGAACGGGATGGTCAGCCGCTACGGCCACATGCGCAATTTCGCGCCAGGAATGCGTCCCGGGACTCGCGTCCCCATGGGCTCGACCATTGGCTACGTCGGAATGACCGGGTGGGCAACGGGCCCGCACCTGCATTTCGAGATCCGTGTTGACGGAGTCGCGCACGATCCGAAGCTCGCGCTTCAGAGCAAAGGCGGTGAGCCGATTCCGGCCAGCGAGCGCGCGCTCTTCCAGAGGATGAGAAATCAGACGCTGGCGAGTCTGAGTGAGGCGCACATCCCGAACGCAACGGAGTAGGCACGCTGACGGGCTCAGGACTTATCTTCAACCCGGACTTCAACGTCCGGGTTTTTTTTCGCCTTCAATCAGCTCATTCCGAAAATGCCAGGCAGGATAGTCAGGCGCACCGGCGATCTACCCGCCCGCTCGCTTTGGACCAGAATAAAAGACGTCGCGCTCACCGACGTCACTGCCGTCGCGCGGGCGGGCGCGATTCAGGGATCGCTCGAGAGCCTGGAGCAGATTCTCCTCGAGGCGGACTTTGGCGTTCCCACGACGATGCGTCTCGTCGCCGAGATCGAGTCGGAGGCGCGGCGCGGATTGATCAAGACGCAGGATCAGTTTCTCGGTGCACTGAGAGCGGCGATCGAAGCTTCGCTCCGGTCCGGAAACAGCGACCCCCGGATCATCCAGGCCAAATCAGCGCCGACGGTGATCCTCGTGGTCGGCGTCAACGGTGCGGGGAAGACCACCTTCATCGGGAAATTCTCCGACCTGCTGAAACGCAATAAGATGTCGGCGCTTGTTGGCGCGGGGGACACTTTTCGCGCGGGGGCGATTGACCAGCTTCGCGCCTGGGCCGAGCGCTCGGGTGCGGATTTCGTCGACGGCAACGCCGGATCTGATCCCGCCTCCGTCGCGTTCGACGCCGTCGATGCGGGAATCAATCGGAACAAGGATGTAGTGATCGTCGACACCGCCGGCCGCCTTCACACGAGCGGATCGCTGATGGACGAGATGAAGAAAATCAATCGCGTAATCGGAAAGCGGCTTCCATCAGCACCGCACGAGACGCTACTCGTCCTCGACGGCACGATCGGACAGAATGCCGTGGTCCAGGCAAAAACTTTCGCCGAAGCGATTCCGGTTACCGGACTCGTCGTCACAAAAATTGACGGAACGGCGAAGGGAGGGATCGTGCTCGCCGTTCACGAAGCCCTCGATGTGCCGGTGAAGTTCATCGGCATGGGAGAGAAAGCTACGGACCTCGTCGCGTTCGACCCGGCAGAATTCGCCCGTGAGGTTCTCGAAGGCTAAATGGCGGCTCGCACTGAGGCGCGCGGCGGGAAAATCTATCTCGACATGCCCGTCACCTACCTCAAAGGTGTCGGACCGGCCCGCGCCGAAGCACTGAGACGCCTCGGAGTCATCACGGCGCGGGATCTTCTCTTCCACATCCCGCACCGGTACGAGGACGCGAGCACGATCAGTCCGATCTCTTCTCTCGAGCCGGGGATGGATGGGACGATCATCGGAAGAGTGATCTCCAAAGGAATCATCCCCACTCGGCGCGGCCTGAGAATCTTCCAGGCGGTCCTCAAGGACGACACGGGCATGATAGAAGCCTCCTGGCCCGGCCAGCCGTTTCTCGACCGCACGATCGAGAAGGGCGACATGATGCTCCTCACGGGGCCCGTCCGCTTCTTTCACGGGCGCCAGCTGCAGCCGCGGGAATACATCCACCTCGGCAAGGACGACGAAGGTGTGAAGGGCGGGAAAGTCCTCGCCGTGTATCCCGCGACGGAAGGACTTTCGTTCAAGGTCATTCGCGGTATCATCGACGCGCACCTCGACACCCTTCTGCCGTTACTCAAGGAGTATCTGCCGGAAGACGTCCTGCGCCTCGCTGGAGTGCCGCCGCTGCGCGAGGCGATGAGGATGGTCCACCGTCCACAATCGATCGGCGAAGGTGCTCAGGGGCGCTCGAGGCTGGCATTCGAAGAGCTTCTGTTCGTCCACATACTCCACCGCCGCGCGAACGCCCTGGTGAGAGAGAAGCGGCACGGCATTGCGTTCGCGAACAAGCGCGAGCTGACTTCGGCTCTCAAGCGAGCGCTCCCGTTCACGCTCACCAATGCCCAGACAACCGCACTCCGCGAGATAGTCGCCGACATGGCCAGCGATCGGAAGATGCACCGTCTGCTGCAGGGTGATGTCGGCAGCGGCAAGACGATCGTGGCGCTGTTTGCGGCGCTCCTGGCCATGGAGAACGGCTATCAGGCCGCGATCATGGCACCGACCGAGCTACTGGCCGAGCAGCACGCGCGCACCCTGACGCGGTTGCTCGAGCCCCTTGGAATCGAGCCGGTTCTCGTCACGGGAAGTCTCAACTCGCGGGCGAGAAAGGCTGCCGCCGCGAAGCTTGCGAGCAGCGAGCCGGTGCTCGCCGTTGGAACCCATGCGCTGGTGCAGGAAGCGTCGGTGTTCGGTCGTCTCGGGTTCGTGACGATCGACGAGCAGCACCGGTTTGGCGTAGAGCAGCGCGCCGCGTTGTCCGCGAAAGGAGATTCGCCGGATGTGTTGCTCATGAGCGCGACACCGATCCCACGCTCGCTCGCTCTTACGTTTTACGGAGACCTGGATGTCAGCACGCTCGACGAACGGCCAGCTGGCAGGCAGCCCGTTACGACAGTGATGCGTCCCGAGAAGGCGAGGGAACGAGTATTGGAATTCGTCGCTCGGGAGACGGAGAAGGGTCGGCAGGCCTACGTCGTCTACCCCATTATCGAAGAGTCGGAAAAAACCGATCTCAAGGCTGCGACAACGATGTACGAGCAGCTATCGGCGGGGCCGTTTGCCGGGCGGGTCGTCGCGCTCATTCATGGTCGTGTGCCAGCCGACGAGCGTGAGAAAATCATGCGCGCCTTTCGGGACGGGAAAATCGACATCCTTGTGTCGACGACTGTGATCGAAGTGGGAATCGACGTCGCCAATGCCACGGTGATGCTCATAGAGCATCCGGAGCGGTTCGGCCTGTCTCAGCTCCACCAGCTGAGGGGGAGGGTGGGGCGCGGCGCGGAGGCGTCTTACTGCATACTCCTTGGCGACGTTGGGGAGGAGGCCGCCGAGCGCCTGAGGATTTTCGTCGATACGGACGATGGGTTCGAGATCGCACGCGCGGACTTGAGGCTGCGGGGAATGGGAAATCTGTTCGGCCAGGAACAGAGCGGAGAAGCGACGTTCAGAATCGCCGATCCTGTCACCGACGAAAACCTGAACATCAAGGCGCGCGCCGCTGCGGAAATTCTCCTGGACAGGGATCCAGACCTCGCGGAGCGCGAGAACGCAGGAATCCGAAAAGTCCTGAGCTCTCGTTATGCGCGGGCGCTGGAGCTTTTCAGAGTCGGTTAGCGCACCGGAGTAGAGTGGTCGCGTCGCGCAGCCGCGTTCGAGCGGCCGCTAATTGCTCGGGTTGGCCAACCGCTTCTTGATCCGGTCGAGCTCGGCGCTCACCTTCGCCAGCTCGTCCTTGCTCTTTGCGAGCTGATCCTTCAGCGAGGCGATCTCTTCATCCCTCGTCGTGGTCACAACCACCACGGTGTCTTTTCCGGGCGCGGACGAAGACGCCGCTGAAGACGCCGCTGACGAAGACGCCGCTACAGAGGGAGTGCCGGCTCCCACCGTCACACCCTGCGCCACGGCCGCTGTGCGTCGCAGAACCAGCGCTTCGTTGCGGTACCATGCGGTCGAATCGCCTGAAGCGAGATACTGATCCAGCGCGACTATACCGCCCGCGAGTGAGCCTCGCTCGTTGGCGGGATCCAACGTGTACACGGCCTTCCAGAAAGCGATCTCCTTCGCCTCCCGGCTGTCCGGGTGAACCCGCACGTATTCGTCGAGCAGCCGATCCGCGGCGAAATAATTGCCCGCCTCGACGTCACGTCGCGCGTAGTACAACGTCCTATCCCAATCGCTCTGAACATTTGGCTGCGCGAGTGGAAGTTGGGCGCACGCCCCCAGCGCCAACGCGGACAACATGATTCCGAACGTTCTCATCCTGCTACCTCAGCCTTGGGCGCCGCCTGGCGCCGTCTTCTCACTCCCGTGGGCTCGGCTGGCAGAGTGACGACGAAGGTCGTTCCCTCGCCCAGCTGGCTCTCCACGGTGATCTGCCCGCCATGGGCTTCGACGATTTCTTTCGCAATCGCCAGGCCTAAACCCGTGCCCTTTGTGGCTGCCTGAGCTTGATTGTCCGCCTGGTAGAACTTGTCAAAAATGTGTGGCAGTTGTGAGGCGGAGATGCCCGCTCCGGTGTCAAAGAGGATGATAATGACCTTGTTCTCCGGGGCACCGACGGCAAGCGCTACCTTGCCGCCGCGAGGCGTGAACTTGAATGCATTCGAGAGAAGATTGCCGAGCACTTCGTTGATTCGGTCTTCATCCCAGTAGACCTTGTGTGGCAGATCTTCCCCGTGATTGACCGTGAAGGAGATGTCTCGCTGATTCGCCAGCACCGAGAACGAGCTCTCCAGGGTTGTGAGAAACCTGGAGAGATCAACCTCCCGTAAATCGATTTTTCCGCCGCCGGCCTCGAAGCGGCTGATGTCGAGAAGACGCTTCACCAGGCGCGTCAGCGTGTTAGCCTGTTTCGTGATGGTTTGCAGCACTTCTTTCTGCTTCGGCGTGACCTCGCCGTAAATTCCTTCCTGGAGCAGCTCCAGATATCCGATGATGACGTTGATCGGCGTCTTGAGCTCGTGTGAAGCCACTCCGACGAACTCCGCACGGAGTCGCTCGAGCTCGACGAGCTGTCTCGCCATGGCCTGGTAGCTTGCTGCGAGCCGTCCGAATTCCTCGTTCTGATTCGGCGCTATGCCGAGCTGGTGGGTGAGGTCACCCTCGGCGATCGCGTGCATGCCCTTCTCGAGCTCGTACACTGGTCTGCTTACGGAACGCAGCAGCCAGATGCCAATGGCGAGTGCCACCAGCAGCGCAACGGGAAGCGCTCCGGCCACGAGTCTCTCGGCATTCAGTGTCTCGCTTGTAGCATCCGCAACGCGCTGACGGGTCCGGGTGCGGAGTGTCGTCGCGCTCG
>DASZZU010000017.1:0-2849 GCA_035544855.1 Gemmatimonadaceae bacterium
GCTCGAGAAGATGAAGGAATACGGGACGATGCTGCTCGTGCACGCCGAGTCGGCGCGCGTTCTCGACGAGCTGATCGCGAGGTCGCACACTCCGGAGTTGATGAAGAAATACGGCGCCCGTCTGCACCCGATGACTCGGCCCAACTTTATCGAGGCGGAGGCGATCCAGCGGGCCGTGCAATGGTGCGAGGCAACGGGCGGACAGCTTTACATCGTCCACATGTCGACGGCAGAGGGCGCCGACATAGTTCGCTCGGCGCAGGCGCGGGGCGTACCGGTGCTGGCCGAGACGTGCGTGCAGTATCTGGTGCTCGATGACTCGGTGTTCGAGCGCGAGGACGGGCATCTATACGCGTGCTGTCCGCAGCTCAAGAAGCCCAAGGATGTCGCGCGTCTCTGGAAAGGTCTGAAGACGGGTGAGGTCTCAGTCGTATCGACGGACACCTGCACCTTCAATCGCGAGCAGAAGGCGATGTGGAATGGCGACTGGACCAAGATTCCGATGGGAATGCCGGGGCTCGAGACGTTGATGCCGCTCACCTACACTCATGGCGTGCTCGGTGGGAAGATCAGTCTCGAGGAGATGTGCACCAAGCTCTCCACAAATCCGGCGAAGATCATGGGACTCTATCCACGTAAAGGCGCGATCCAGATCGGCGCAGACGCGGACATCGCGATCATACATCCGAAGAAGACACACAAGGTCGAGCCGTCGGAAATGGAAACGAACGCGGACTGGTCACCCTATGAGGGATGGGACCTAGCGGGTTTCTCGCGCACGACACTCTCGCGTGGAGAAGTGATCGTGGACGACTATAAGGTCGTTGGGCGCGAGGGCCGCGGTCAGTGGCTTCCGCGCACAACCGCCGGCCTCGCGTCGTGACGACAGTCGCAACGGGAGAGACCTACACCCCCGATTCCACTCTCGTCGCCGACGACATTCGGAACAGCCCGCTCTGGAATCCGGATCTCTCGCCGACCGAGCCGGCGCGACGCACCTGGTCCACCTACAACATCGCCGCGCTGTGGATAGGAATGAGCGTCGTCATCACGACGTACACCCTCGCGTCTGGACTGATGGAGCGGGGCATGACGTGGTGGCAGGCGATGACCACGATCCTTCTCGGAAACGTGATCGTGCTCATTCCCATGATTCTGAACGCGCACGCGGGAACCAAGTACGGGATCTCATTCCCGGTGCTCTGTCGTGCCAGCTTCGGCGTGCGCGGGGCGAACGTCGCCGCGATGTTGCGTGCGATCGTCGCCTGCGGATGGTTCGGAATTCAGACGTGGATAGGCGCGCTGGCGCTGGACGCTCTGATGAAAGCCGCCTGGCCTGGCTGGGTGCAGTTACCGGGAAGCACTGCAATTGCCTTCGCCGTGTTCTGGGGAATTCAGGTGGCGATTATCATGAAGGGCACCGAGGGAATCAAGATTCTCGAGAGCTGGTCTGCGCCGCTTCTGCTTGGCGGCGGAGCATTGCTGCTGGTGTGGGCGATCCGAAACGGTGGCGGGCTAGCGCACATTCTGAGTGAATCGCAGCGGCTTCAGAAGGGCAATGGCCAATTCTGGGCGCTGTTCCCGGCTGCACTAACCGCTAACGTCGGTTACTGGGCTACACTGAGTCTCAACATCCCCGATTTCACGCGCTACGCGAAAAGCCAGCGGTCGCAAGCACTCGGTCAGGCGCTTGGTCTGCCGACGACTATGACTGCGTTCGCTTTCATCGGTGTAGCGGTGACGAGCGCGACGATCGTGATTTTCGGCAAGGCGATCTGGGATCCGATCGAGCTGGTGAGCCGGATAGGGCGCGCGCCCGTGATCATCTTCGCGGCGCTCATCGTGCTCGCGGCACAGCTCACGACCAACATGGCGGCGAACGTCGTATCGCCGTCGAATGATTTCTCCAACCTGAGCCCCCGGCGAATCAGCTACGTCACCGGCGGACTGATCACCGCGGTACTGGGCATTCTGATGATGCCGTGGAAGCTCTACTCCGACGCCGCCGCCTACATCTTCACCTGGCTGCTCGGCTACTCGAGTCTGATGGGCGCGCTGGGTGGGATTCTGATCGCGGATTACTGGATCATCAGAAGGCAGCAGCTCGCGGTAGACGATCTCTTTCGGCTGCACGGGCGTTATAGGTACAAGAACGGAATCAATCCGCGGGCGATCATAGCGCTCGTGCTCGCGATTGCGCCCCTCGTTCCCGGATTCATTCGCGCCGTTACCACTCCTGGCGGCACCGTCGCCAATCCGAATTTCTTCGACAGGCTCTATTCGTACGCCTGGTTCGTCACCTTCGCGCTCAGCTTCGTCATTTACTGGCTGCTGATGCGGCGCGAGACTGTCGCGCCCGTCAATACAGAATCATAGGAGGAGAGCTGCATGCCTCGTGTCGTTAAATGTGGTTTGATTCAGGCGAAACACGCTTGCTCGACGGACGAGCCGCTGGAAAAGATTCGCGAAGCGAACATCGAGAAGCATCTGAAGCTGCTCGACCAGGCGGGTCGCGAGGGCGTGCAGATCGTTTGCATGCAGGAGATCTTCACCGGCCCCTACTTTTGCGCCGAGCAAAATACGAAGTGGTACGACGCGGTGGAGCAGATTCCCGATGGGCCGACGACGCGGCTGATGCAGGAGGTGGCGAAGCGCCATTCGATGGCAATAGTGGTTCCCATCTATGAGGAAGAAGGGACTGGCGTCTACTACAACACAGCGGCCGTCATCGACGCCGACGGAACGTACCTCGGCAAATACAGAAAGAATCACATTCCGCACTGCGGCCCGGGGTTCTGGGAGAAGTTCTATTTCCGTCCGGGGAATCTCGGATATCCGGTGTTCAAGAC
>DASZZU010000018.1:0-13225 GCA_035544855.1 Gemmatimonadaceae bacterium
AGCGCGCGTTCTACCTCGGCGATCTCGTGCCAACCCACGCGCACCTGCCACTTCCGTGGATCATGGGCTACGACGTGGAGCCGCTGGTGACGCTCGAGACCAAGCGGCGGATTCTCAAGCAGGCGGTCGACGAGGAGTGGCTGTTGATATTCGAGCACGATGCCACTGTGCCTTGGGGTCGGATCGAGCATGACGGGAAGGCGTACAGATTGGCCGACGCGGCGGGTTAGGAAGGATTCAACTACAACTGAAGACTACCAGCCAGGAGCCGCCAGCTTCTAAGCCGTGAGCTGCGAGCGTTACTCCCTGACGACCCGTCAGTTGCCAGTGGGAGGCAACCCAGCGCCATCGCCCTTACGCGACCGCGTGCGGTCTTACGGTTGTAGGCTCGCGGCTAAACGCCGGTACGCTGATGGCTCCCAGCAGGTCGTCTTCAGTTGCAGTTCAGTTCTGCGGTCGGATTTCATGTGAGCGGCTGGTACAACTCGATCCGATTCCCCTCGGGGTCCTTTATCCAAGCGAACCGCCCGTAATCAAAATCCTCGGTCTTCTCGATCTCGATCCCGTCCGCCCGCAACTGATCCAGGAAGGTGGGGAGATCCCGGACACGATAGTTGATCACGGCCTCTTTCCTGTCTGTGGGGAGAGTGACCTTGGACTGCGAGATTGAGAACACGGTCGAGTCCACCTTCGACGAATCGCCGAGCTGCCGGTACTTGAACTCTGTCCCGTACACCTTGCCGTCCTCGTACGTCTCGAGGCGCAGCCCGAAGTGGTGGGCGTACCAGTTGGAGAGGGTCTTCGCGTCATTGGCGTAAATGAATACCCCGCCGATCCCATCCACAGGGATTCGCCGCTCAACTTTGCCGCCGATGACGTTCTTGGTCATTGCGCGAATCTAGGCCGCCTCCGCGCGGGCCGGAAGTTGGCCAGGCCCGATCCCTTGCATGGCACGGCAGTCCGTCCTATCTTACGCGGTGACAATGCGATAAGCGGGAGATCCCGGCGGATCACCCCACCCTTTGGCCCTCGATGTTCGAGGTGCGCTGCAGGAGTTCTCGCCACAGGATGACGCCTCATGCCGGCGCCGTCTCGTCGCGCGGACTCCGAAATGGGGTCCGCTTTTTTGTTTCCTCCTTTCAAGGGTAGCTCGTATTCAGGACACCACCAAGCGCGTACGCGTCAACAAACAGATCCGCATAAGTCCTATCAGGGTAATCGCTGCCGATGGAGCGCAGCTAGGCATCATGGACGTGGAGACGGCCCTTGCGGCGGCAATAGAGCAGGGACTGGATCTCGTGGAAGTTGCACCAATGGCGAGGCCGCCCGTGGCCCGCATCATGGATTACGGGAAGTTCAAGTTCGAACAGGCCAAGATGGCCCGCCAGGCGAAGAAAAAGCAGCACGTGATTCATCTCAAGGAAGTGAAGTACCGCCCTGGGATCGAAGAGCACGATTTCATGACGAAGACGCGGCACGCGCGCGAGTTCCTGAACGAAGGAAACAAGGTGAAGGTGACGTTGATGTTCCGCGGCAGACAGATCGCCCACCCGGAGCTGGGGCGTCAGGTTGTAAATCGGGTCGCGCAGGAGCTCGCCGATGTGGCGAAGATCGAAGCCGATCCGAAGTTCGAAGGAAAGTTCATGACGATGATTCTCGCGCCGAAGTAGGTCGAGACTTACATATGAAAGGAATCAGCAATGCCGAAGATGAAATCCCATAAGGGTGCGCGTAAACGGTTCAAAATCACGGGTTCGGGTAAGGTGAAGCGCATGCGGGCATTCAAGAGCCACATCCTCACCAAGAAGTCGTCGAAGAGAAAGCGCCGTCTCCGTCAGGCCACGACCATTCACACCAACGGCGAAGCGAAGAACATCAAGCGCCTCCTTCAGGCGTAAGGAAGAAGATATATGCCCCGCGTAAGATCGAATGTCGCGCGCTTGAAGCGCAAAAAGCAGGTTATGAAGGCCGCCCGTGGCGCGTTCGGCGCACGGAGCAAGCTCTGGAAAGCAGCGAAGGAAAACGTCGAGCGCGGCTGGAAGTACGCGTACCGTGATCGCAAGAACAAGAAGCGTGATTTCCGGAAGCTGTGGATCGTCCGCATCAACGCCGGCGCGCACCAGCACGGTATGTCATACAGCGTTTTCATGCACGGCTTGAAGAAGGCGGGAATCGAAGTCGATCGAAAAGTTCTTTCTGACATCGCCGTCAACGACTCAGCAGCGTTTACCGCTCTCGCCGAAAAGGCGAGATCCGCTCTCGACGCCGCGTAACGTTCCATTCGTGCTCCAAAAGGGACTCTGCCGGCGCTATGACAAACCAGCGCGGTGGAGTCCTTTTGCATTTTGCCCCCGATTTCGGTAAACCGTGACGCTTTCCGAATTCCAGCAGCTCGTCACCACGCTCGCCGATGATGGCGAGAAGCTGATCGACTCCGCGACGACGGCGTCGTCGCTCGAGGAGGCGCGCACCTCTCTCCTCGGCAGAAAATCGGGACGGCTGCCGGACCTGTTCAAGCAGCTGCCATCGCTTGCGCCGGGAGAGCTGCGCGAAGCTGGCTCCCTGATCAACGCCGTCAAGGCGAAGCTCGACGCGGCCCTCGAAGAGCGCCGCCGGCAGTTGGATGCTGCCAGCGTGTCGAGCAGGAACATTGATCTCACCATGCCGTCGCGGCGCCAGTGGCGCGGTGCCAAGCACCCGGTGACGCTTGTGATCGAAGAGATCGAAGACATCTTCCGCGAGCTCGGCTTCACGGTCGCGCTGGGCCCCGAGGCTGAGACCGAGTGGTACAACTTCACCGCGCTCAACTTTCCGCCCGACCACCCGGCACTCGACATGCACGACACGCTCTACCTGGGCGAAAACGTGATGCTGCGAACGCACACATCGCCGGTGCAGATCCGTACGATGCAGAAATTCAAGCCGCCGATCAGGATCCTGAGTCCGGGCAACGCCTATCGGCGGGATTTCTTCGACGCATCCCACGCGCCGATGTTCGCACAGATCGAGGGTCTTGCCATCGATGAAGGCGTCAGCTTCGTCGATCTCAAGGCGACGCTGACGCGCTTCGCGAACCGGTTCTTCGGCGCGACGAAGACGCGTTTCCGGCCGAGCTACTTCCCGTTCACGGAACCGTCGGCGGAAATGGACGTGGAGTGCCAGCTCTGTCACGGTTCCGGCTGCGCGAGCTGCAAGGGCACCGGCTGGATGGAAATTCTGGGATCCGGCATGGTGCATCCGTCCGTCATCAACGCAGCCGGGCTCGATGCAGATCGCTACAGCGGCTGGGCGTTCGGAATGGGCGCCGCACGGATCGCGATGCTGCGCTACGACATCCCCGACATAAGGATTCTCTACGATTCGGACGTGAGATTCCTTTACCAGATCGCGCGATGAACGCCTCGTACGAATGGCTGCATACATTCGTTCCGTTCAAGCTCACGCCGACGGAGCTGCGCGATCTGCTCACGTCGCGGTGCGCGACGGTCGATGACCTCGTCTCGTTGCGCGAGGATCTGCGCGACATCGTGATAGCCCGTGTCGTCGAGGCTGTGCGGCACCCAAACTCCGATCACCTCTGGCTCACGAAAGTCGACGCGGGCACTGGTACGGTCGTCGATGTTGTGTGCGGTGCCGCCAACGTGTCCGTCGACGCGCTCTATCCGTTCGCGCCGGTCGGGGCGGTGCTGCCGGGCGGAGTGAAGATCGAGAAGCGAAAGATTCGGGGAGAGACCTCGGAAGGAATGCTCTGCTCGGCAAAAGAGCTGGGGCTCGGTCAGGACCAGGAAGGGATCATGGCGCTCACCGTGGTGGCCGAGCCGGGAACGAAATTTCTCGAGGCGATGCCGATTGGTGACACGCGACTGGTCATCGACGTACTGCCGAATCGCCCCGATCTCCTGTCGCATGAAGGACTCGCGCGGGAAATCGCCGCGGCGACGGGTGGAACGGTGACGCGGCCGGAGATTGCCGACGAAAAGCCGTTCGTCATTCGCACCCACACGGTCAAGGCGACCTCCGGCAAGGTTGGCGACGTCACCGTTCGACTGGAGGACGCCGATGGCTGCCTCCGGTACGCCGGCGCGGTCATCACCGGATTGAAGGTGGGGCCGAGTCCCACCTGGCTGGCGCGGCGGATCGAAGCGACGGGCTCGCGCTCCATCAACAATGTCGTCGATGTCACCAACTACATGCTCCTCGGGTTTGGCCAGCCGATGCACGCGTTCGATCTCGACAAGATCGCGCGCAGCACGGTGGTGGTGCGAAAGACCCGGGGCGAAGAGCTGATCAAAACGCTCGACGGAGTCGATCGCACCCTGCCACCTGGCGCCGTCGTCATCGGGGATGCCGAGCGTGCGCAGGCAATCGCCGGGATCATCGGCGGGAGCGGTAGTGAGGTGTCCGACGAGACAACCGAGATTTTCCTCGAGGTCGCGGCATTCAATCCCGCGCGGATTCGCGCTACTCGCCGCGCCCTCGGTATTTCCACCGACGCGAGCTACCGATTCGAGCGGGGCGTCGATGTCGACGCGATTCCAGGACTAGTCGACTACGCTGTTCGCCTCATTCTCTCGGTCGCGGGCGGAATCCCGCAGGGCAGCCCGATCGACCTGTACCCGTTGCCGAAACGTCCGCTGCCGATTTCGCTGCGGCTCGCGCGCGTGGCGCGGCTGCTTGGAGAGCCGGTCGAGACGGGCGAAGTCGAAAGAAATCTCAGATCCGTCGGATTCAGAATCGCGCCCGAGGCGAAGGATGTGCTCAAGATCTCGCCGCCGAGCTGGCGTCATGACGTAAAAGGCGAAGTGGATCTGGCTGAAGAGATCGCGCGGCTGCGCGGCTACGACACGTTTTCGTCGGAGCTGCGTCCATTCCGCGCCAGCGCGGTTCCCGATTCTCCCCTGGTGCCGGTGATCAAGCGCGTTCAGAACGAGCTCGTCGCGACTGGTCTGCTCGAGGTGCGTCCGATGCCGTTCGTGGCGGAAGGAAAGGGCGCAACCGTCCGTGTCACGAATCCGCTGGCCGAGGACGAAGCGTTTCTGCGCGGAGACCTGCTGACGACCCTCGTCGCTCGCGCCGAGCACAATCTCGCCCGTATGCAGGGCAATATCCGCCTGTTCGAGATCGGTACCGCATTCTTCGCCGGCGAGAGTCCGGCGAATCTTCCCGGACCGAAGAAGGCGGCGCTTCCACGCGAGGAAATGCATGTCGCTGCGCTCGTGATGGGTCAGCGGGCGCCGACGCATTTCACAAGGGCGGTACAACCGAGCTACGACGAGTGGGACATCAAGTACGTCGCAGAGACAACGGCAGCGGCGGCATTTCCGGGAGCTGCGGTCAAGCTCGTACCTGGCTCCGGCGAAACGCTGTGGGACATTTCCGTGGACGGCAAAACGGTCGGCTCGGCGCGACGCCTCAAGCTGGATGCGCCGGTGTGGGCGCGTCCGGCGTTCGGCTTGGAGATCAACCTCGAGGCAATCGAGCAGACAGCGGTCAGAAACAAGTCGTACCGCCCAATTCCGCTGACTCCGCGAGTGCAGGTCGATCTCGCGCTGGTGGCAGCGACGAGTGTAACCGCCGCACAGATTGATGAAGTCATCAGAAGAGAAGCGGGCGAGCTGCTCGAGAGTCTCACTCTTTTCGACGAATTCATTGGCCAGGGAATCCCGGAAGGCTCGCGCAGTCTGGCGTGGGCGTTGACGTTCCGTCATCCCGAGCGCACACTAAAGGACAAGGAAGTGCAGGGGAGAACGGAAACTATCGTCAAAGCACTAGAGGGAGAACTGGGTGTCAGACAACGTACGTCCTGAAATCGCCGCGTTCGGGGAGCTGGAGCAGCTGGTGAAGCATCTCGGTGATGAGATGGCGTCCTTTCGCCGGCGCGCACTGCAGGCGGAGGCGCGGCTCAAGACTCTCGAGTCAACCGGCGTGAAGGGAGTGGTCTCGCCCGAGCGAGTGCAGTTCCTCGAGCGCGAGAACGCTGGCCTCAACACCCGTCTCGATGCGGCTCGCACCCGCACCCAGCAGATGATCGACCGCGTTCGCTTCCTCAGACAGCAGCACGACGGAGCGATTACCCGTTGAGCTCAAAAAAGAGCGTCGTCCGTGTCACCATCCTTGGCGACGAGTACTCGGTCAAGAGCGACGCCAGCCCCGAGCGCACGCGCGCCGTCGCCGAGCACGTGGACAACGTGATCAAGCAGACCATGCGCGCGGGAAATATCGTCGAGGCCCAGAAGGGGGCCATCCTCGCCGCGCTGAGCATCACCGACGAGCTGTTTGATGCCCGCGAGGCTGGAGAGGAGCTCGCCGGCGCTATGAAGCGACTGAGCGCCGAGATACGGCCGTGGTTGCCGCCGGCCAAGAGGAAAGAATAGTCCCGTTGGCCCGGCGGCAATCGCCTATCTAACTACAACTGAAGACTACCTGCCGGGGGCTGTCGGCGTGCAGGCTGTTGGCTGCGCGAGCTGAACACCGCGAGACAATTTCGATAGGCGTGATCACAATAACGGGTGACCGTGTCCCTGATTGACACGGAGCGGGATTCGACGTACCAAAGCCCGCAGCCGACAGCTTCAAGGCTGTCAGCTCCTGGCAGGTAGTCTTCAGTTGCCGTTACAGCCTTCCCGCGAGTGGTCTAGCCGTGCCCCCAGAAAAACCATTAGCTTAACGTCAACTACGCGACGACTTTCCGGCGCGGTAGGGGCCGCCTGTGGCTTTGCCGCGGGCCCAACATAGATCACATATGACGAACACGGCGTGGTTCTCCGCAGCCGGCATACTTTTGTTCGTAATTGCCAGCGCGGTGTTTTTCTATATCGGCAGAAGGATCGGGGGGCGCACCGAGCTCCGGCGCCAGGCGCAAGCCCACGCAACCGCCGAAGAGTCAGCGAACCGAATCGTTGCGGATGCGCAGCGCGAAGCGGAGACCCTCCGCAAATCGGCGGTCCTCAGTGGAAAGGAAGAGCTCATCCGACTTCGTGAGGAATGGGAAGTCGAAGTTCGCGGCCGACGCGAAGAGGTAGAGCGAGAGGAGCGTCGAGTCATCGACCGCGAAGGACAGCTCAATCGCAAGTACGACCTGCTGGAGCAGCGCGAGCGCGAGACAGCGAGGCGCACCGAGACTTTGGGCGCTCGTGAGCTGACCCTGACCCAGCGCGAGCAGGAGCTCGACAAGCTCCTTGGCGAAGAGCGCCGCAGGCTCGAGCAGCTCGCCGGAATCACAGCCGCCGACGCGAAGGCGGAGCTGATCCATCGGATGGAAGAAGAAGCACACGCCGATGCCGCGAACAAGATCCGCGAGATCCGCGAAACCGCCAAGAGAAACGCCGAGCGCGAGGCGAAGAAAATCATAGCGCTCGCGATCCAGCGCATCGCGGCCGAGCAGAGCGTCGAAGCCACTGTCTCCGCGGTCTCGCTCCCAAACGACGAGATGAAGGGACGAATCATCGGACGGGAAGGCAGAAATATTCGCGCGTTCGAGCTGGCGACTGGGGTGGACGTCATCATCGACGACACGCCCGATACGGTCGTGGTGTCATGCTTCGATCCGGTGCGACGCGAGATCGCGCGGCTTTCACTCGAGAAGCTGGTAGCGGATGGCCGCATCCATCCGGGCCGCATCGAGGAGGTTGTGAACAAGTCGCGCCTGGAAGTTGACGCGTCGATCATCGAGACAGGTGAACAGGCCGCGTACGAAAGTGGCGTTCACGGTCTGCATCCGGAGCTCGTGAAGCTGATTGGGCGTATGCGTTGGCGCACGAGTTATGGACAGAACATTCTGAATCACTCCAAGGAAGTGGCCTGGCTGGCCGGGATCATGGCGGCGGAGCTGGGGCTCGACGTAGCCATGGCGCGTCGGGGCGCGCTGCTGCACGACATCGGCAAGGTTCTCACCCATGAGCACGAAGGCACTCACGTCCAGTTGGGCGTCGAAATGGCGACACGGTACGGCGAGAACCCACTCGTTGTGAACTGCATCGCGGCGCACCACGACGACGTTCCCCACGAGACCGAGGTATCGGTGCTCGTCCAGGCAGCCGACGCGATCTCCGGTGCTCGACCCGGCGCTCGTCGGGAGGCCTTCGAGACCTACGTGAAGCGACTAGAGAGTCTGGAGAAGATCGCGTCGAGTTATCGCGGCATCGAGAAAGTCTTCGCGATTCAGGCGGGGCGTGAAATCCGCGTGATTGTGACTCCTGAAGAAGTCGACGATCTACGGATGGCTACTCTGACCGAAGAGATTGCTCGGCGGATCGAGGCGGAGCTTCAGTATCCGGGGCAGATCAAGGTTGTGCTGATCAGGGAGACGCGAGCAGTGGATTTTGCCCGCTGAGCTGATCGACGGCCGCGCGATTGCCAGGAAAATTCGCGCGGACGTTGCGGAGCGGGTGAAGAAGCTGGCGTCTCGCGGAGTAAAGCCCGGACTCGCGGTCGTGCTCGTGGGCGACGATCCGCCAAGCGCTGTTTACGTGAGCGCGAAAGGAAAAGCGATCGAAGAGGCCGGGATGTACAGCATTACCATCTGCCTCGAGGCCGACACCTCACTGTCCGAGTTGATCGAGCGCGTAGACGCGCTGAATGCCGATCCCAGGATTCACGGGATTCTTGTGCAGATGCCGCTCCCCAAACAGATCGATCCGGAATTCGTCATCCGACGGGTCGATCCTCGAAAGGACGTCGACGGATTTCATCCCGTCAATGTCGGTAAGATGCTGGTCGGCGAGCGAGACGGATTCATTCCTTGTACTCCCGCGGGTATCCAGGTGCTGCTCAGGGAATCGGGAGTAAAGACGCCGGGCAAGCACTGCGTGATCATCGGAAGGAGCAACATCGTCGGAAAGCCAATGGCCGCGCTCATGATGCAGGACAATCCCGATGCGAATTGCACCGTCACTGTCTGTCACCGTCACACGGTGGATCTCGCCGAGTACACGCGCTCGGCCGACATTCTGATTGTTGCAGCAGGGCGTGCCGGCATCGTCAATGGCGATATGGTAAAGCGGGGAGCAGTGGTGATCGACGTGGGAACCAATCGGGTGAAGGACGAGAAGTCGAAGAGTGGCACCAGACTGCGGGGTGATGTCGACTTCGAGTCGGTCAGGAAAGTAGCGTCGAAGATTACGCCGGTCCCCGGCGGCGTCGGACCGATGACGATCGCGATGCTGATGGCGAACACGGTTCGCGCGGCGGAGATGACCCCCGAATGAGAGCAGCGTACGATGTCTTCGCATCGGTGCTCGGTCGCGCGGGAATCGGCTTCGCACCAGACCGTCCGGCGTCGGTCTCCGATCTCGCGCTCGAGACGCGCGCGCTCATCGAGGCCGGTTTGCATCCGCTCTGGGTGAGAGGCGAGATCAGCGACTTCAAGCGCCACCGCAACGGTCACTGGTATTTCTGCCTGCGTGACGCTGCGGCGCAGATCAAGTGCGTCGTCTGGTCGCGCGATCAGCGGGGCCTCCCCGCGCCGCCCGACGACGGAATGCAGGTGGTGCTGTACGGTCAGATGACTGTCTATGCGGCGCGCGGCGATCTCCAGCTCAAGGTCACGCGAATCGAAGCGGAGGGAGATGGGCTTTGGCGGAAGGCGATGGAGCTGACCCTCGCCAAGCTGCGTAGCGAGGGGCTGCTCGAGGAGTCGCGGAAGAGACCGATTCCGCAATTCCCCAAGCGCATCGCTGTCGTCACGAGTCCGGATGGTGCCGCGGTGCGGGATATCGTGGCAGTGCTGCGACAAAGAAATAGCGGTGTGCAGCTCGTCGTTTGCCCCGCGAAAGTGCAGGGCGATGGCGCGCCAGCGGAGATCGTCGCGGCAATTCGTCGGGTTGGGAGATGGGGTCTGGCGGATGTCCTCATCGTTGGGCGAGGCGGAGGCGGGAAGGAAGATCTCTGGGCGTTCAACGACGAGCGCGTGGCGCGCGCTATCGCGACGTGCCCGGTTCCCGTCATCTCCGCTGTCGGACACGAGGTCGACATCACCGTGTGTGACGCGGTTGCCGATCTCCGCGCGGCTACTCCCTCCGCCGCGGCGGCGGCCGCCTGTGTGGCGCGGGATGAAATCGAGAAAGCGCTCGCGCTCGCGCGGCGCGATCTGTCCGAAGTAATCGCGTCGAGAGTGCGAGATGCGCGCGTCGAGCTCGACAGTGTACGCAAACACATCGGCCAGGCGTGCGAGCGAGTCGTTGTCGCCAAGAGATCAACCATTGGGACCGCTGCCGCGCGGCTGAACGCGCTCAGTCCGCTGGCGACGCTTTCTCGGGGCTACGCCGTCGCGCGAGACGCGGACGGTCACGCGCTCACGTCGGCGCAGCAGTTCAAGCGCGGTCTCGAGTTCGAGCTTCTGCTGCACGACGGCCGCATCAACGCCAAGACGACGTCGGTCGAGTGAGCCTCCTTCTCACCTTCATCACTAGCCTGATGCTCGGCATGCGTCACGCGACCGACCCCGACCACATCGTGGCGGTGACGACGATCGTGAGTCGTGAGCGCTCGGTAGCGAAGGCCGCGGGAATCGGTGTGCTTTGGGGTATCGGCCACACGATCACGCTTCTGCTCGTTGGGGGAGCAATCATCGCATTCAAGATCGTGCTGGACGCGAAGCTCGGGCTGTCGTTGGAGTTTTGCGTTGCGATCATGCTGATCGTGCTCGGAACTCTGAATCTCTTTGACGTGCGCGCGAACGCTCGTGCCACGAGCGCGTCGCGGCCGTTTCTTGTCGGCGTCGTACATGGACTCGCTGGCTCGGCGGCAGCAGCGCTCCTGATCGTCCCGCTCATTGACGATCCGCGGTGGGCGGCGCTCTATCTGTTGACGTTCGGCCTGGGCACGATCGTGGGTATGACGGTCATAACACTCAGCATCGCGGCCCCGTCGCTGCTCGCGGCGGCTCACATCCCAAGCCTGCAGCGTTCGCTTCGGGTTGCGTCAGGCGCTGTGAGTTTGGTCTTCGGACTCTACCTCGCCCACAAGATTGGCTTCAGCTACGGACTCTTTACCTCCGAGCCGCCATGAACGTCGCGGTAGTTAAAGCAGCTGCTGGCTGCACATGAGCAGCACCACCCTGACCTCTTCCTGTCCCGTCGCGCCAACCACCTTGCTTGAATAGTAGAACGGCTCGCCCGGCATCTTGGCTTCTCCAAACACAAGGACGGAGTCCATTTGGGTTACCGTTATCTCGAAATCGCCATTCCCATTGCTGGTTGCGCTTCCCAGCTTCGGGGCACGTCTCACCAGCGACAGGAGTCGATTGTACTCCACGGCGGCGGCGCGCATCGCGTCTGGGTCACCGCTCTCCCAGTTAAGGGTGTCAAGCACAAAGAGGGATTTGCGGATCGCGGGAACTTTCTTCGCATTGAATGCATAGGCGTGAACGCCGGGAACGCCGGATGTTGTCTCTCTTGAATCCGCGCAAGGCACGGCAGAACCGTCGAGCAGGGTCTTCTCTGGAAATGGATGGACTACGGACAACAGGCCCAAGAGGGCTGCTCCTCTGAGAAACACTGCTACCTCGGGGTGAAGGGTCGCTCTCAAGACGCGCAACCCCCGATTTTGGGAACGGGGGACCGCAATTGCGGACTGCGGACCAACGGCACTGCGGACTGCTGACTAACTGCGAATTGCGGGACTAACTGCGAACTGCGGGACTTACTGCTCAAAGCGGATTGATTGCAGAGCAGAACTCTTGATTAGGCGTCTTACGCTATTGGCTCGCAACCTGAGTCATGCGAGATCCAGCACAGGAAATATCGGAAGGCAAGCGGGGAGATCCGCTCCAGCGGATGCGGGCTTATCGTCTGGCCTGTGAACTTGTTAGGGAGTCATGGAGAGATGCGGAGATACTCACGCATCACAGAACCATGGAGAAGGTCTCGGGACAGCTCTACGCCGCTGTTGGCTCGATCGCTGCCAATCTGGGAGAGGGCTATGCACGCAGTTCGGGAAAAGATCGAGCACGCATTTTCGAGTACGCCCTCGGCTCTACTCGGGAAAGTATTGCATGGTTTCGCTCGGCCGAGCCCGTGTTAGGGCCTGACGTTGTGACTCGGCGAGTGGAGAAACTCGACGAGATCCGCCGACTGCTAATGGCCATCATCCCGCGCGAGCGCGACAGACTAATCCGGCCATCTAAGCGCTGAGCGAGCCGCTTACCTTCGGATTACTGCGGACCTCATCGACCAGTAAGTCCGCAGTTCGCAGTAAGTCGCCAGTTCGTAGTAAGTCGGCAGTTCGGAGTTAGTCAGCGGTCCGCAGTTAGTCAGCAGTCCGCAATACCGTTGGTCCGTAGTTCGCAGTTACCCGCGAGCCTTTACATAGCTGCTGGGCACAGTTAAGTTATGAGGCTACAGCGATTTAAGAACTAGAGACATGCGTGGGCAAACGAGCCTGCGCGAGATCAAATCCAAATGGCATTCGAGAAAACACCTACCCTAGAGAAGTACCGCATTCATAAAGATGACAGCGGCTCGAGCGAAGTTCAGGTCGCACTTCTCACCGCCAGAATCAACTATCTGACCGACCACTTCCGCACCCACGCGAAGGATCATCACAGCCGTCGCGGGCTGCTCAAGATGGTAGGACGTCGTAGGCGCCTTCTGGATTATCTCAGGCGTACCGATCTCGAAGGCTACCGCAAGATCATCGCTGATCTTGGACTCCGGTACTAACTCTGGCTCTTTGATCTGACCGCGCGGCGCACAGGGCGTTCCGCGCGGTTTGTGATTCACAGAGACAACAACACAACATATGCAACGCATCGAAAGAACTTTCGCCGGCAGACGCCTCGTCATCGAGACAGGCCGCATGGCGAAGCAGGCGGCAGGGTCCGCAGTAGTCCAGTTTGGCGAGACGATGGTTCTCGCGGCAGTAACGGTCAGTGACACCGAGAGTCCCCTCCCGTTTTTCCCCCTCCTCGTAGAGTACAAGGACAAGGCCTACGCCGCGGGCAAGATCCCCGGCGGCTTCATCAAGCGCGAAGGCAGGCCCCACGATTCCGAAATCCTCAAGGCGCGAATCATCGACAGATCGATTCGCCCGCTCTTCCCGGAAGGCTTCAAGAACGAAGTCCAGGTATTCATCTACGTCGTGTCCGCGGATCAGGAGAACGACGCTGACGTAATGGCGTTGGTCGCGGCATCGTACGCGCTCAATTCGTCGAAGATTCCGTTCATGGGTCCGATTGCCGGCGTTCGCGTCGGTCGCGTCCAGGAGAACTGGATCCTCAACCCGACGT
>DASZZU010000019.1:0-1940 GCA_035544855.1 Gemmatimonadaceae bacterium
GAGGATTCCCCATAGCAGTCCCCACAACTGGTTCGTGTTCGAGAGCGGAATCCCGCGTGTGATCCCGGCGTACTTGACGGCGTACTGCTGAAACAGATCCCCGACGACCCACACAAACCCGCCGGCCAGAAGCCAGAAGAGTACGTGCCGCGCACCAGACAGCTGCGCCCAGAGTGGACTCACGCCGCCGGAATAGGTAAGAGCAAGCGCGGTCATCATCCCAAGCTCACCTACGGTGAAGAAGGTGATGAAGGAGAGCGGGCTCATACCGGTGAGATAGGCTTTGCGATAGGGGATGTACATCGTCCCCCACAACACGCCGGCGGATAGCGCGGCGACGACGCCCCGAGCAGCATCACGCGCCGGCACCTGCGCCGCCGATGCAATCGCCAGCGCGGTCGCCCCAGCGAACATGAGCAGCGCGCCGCCGAGAACTCCGAGCCAGCGGCGCCAATCCGCGCCCCGCAACTCCTGAAAGAAGAGAATGCCCCAGAAGATTCCGAGCAGGCTGTTGCTGTTCCAAAGCGGGAACGCGATGCTCAGCCCGACATCGCGCACGGCGAAGATGGTCAGCGTATTCGCGACCGCCCACAGACAGCCGGCCAACACCGCCCACACGATGAGGTGCGGGGCCTGCCGTAGATCCGCCGCGACGTACGACGTTCCCTGGATCAAGGCCGGCAACGTCCACCGCGCCAGGAAAACACCGATCACCATGCCGAGTGAGATCACCACAGGCGACAGCCCGAGGGTCACCAGCTTGGTCGGCGCCTCGGCCGCGCCAAGCCAGGCGCCGGCGGTGAGTCCGCACAGCATCCCGACGCCCTGAAGAGTGCGGAGGCGACTCGTGTCCAGTGTGCGCGGTTCCGCAGCGCCGCGAGACTCCTCAGGCCTGATCGCGCTCAAGAAATCCAGCGCAGCACGAGAAGTCCGCCGAGCAGCACGGCGACCGGCACCCAGAACTGCACGTCACGTAACACGAGACCCAGCCAGCCACCAGAGTACTGCTCACGGCGATTGTCGCTCATTGGTCCCTCTCAGCGGTCGGCGGCAATACTGGTCAGGACTGGCGGCATCGCGCAAGGGCTCTCCGGTGCACTTCAAAACGAGAGCGGAACGTATTGGGCCCGTCGCGCGTATTCTGATCAAGAGCGCGTGAACACTGATTACACGGGCAACGCGAACGACGGGATCTACAACAGCTTGTCGACGAACGACAAAACCGGTCTGATGCTGCAAACCTCGAAGACCGTCGATGGCTACGCCGGCGTGATCAACCTCGGCGTCAACGTCGGGTAACACTCAGGAGAGTTAATGCAAACAATTCGGCGCCCGTTCTGTCTGGCATTCATTGCCGTGCTGCCGGTGGTCGCATGTTCTTGCGGCGCGCCGCAGACGGCTTTCGCCGATTCAGCACCCGCGAAAAAGGAGACGTCCGCCAAGTCCGCGCCGGGCGCGATGCTTCGTTTCGTTCTTTCGCCGACGGGCAATGCCGCACGCTACCGAGTGCGTGAACGCCTCGTCGGACACGACCTTCCGAACGACGCAATTGGTGAAACGAAGAGCCTCACCGGGGCGATCACGTTCGACTCCAGCGGCAAAGTGATTCGACAGGCATCGAAGTTTGTCGTTGACGCGGGAACGTTTGTCAGCGACAAGGATCGTCGCGACGGTTTCGTGCGCGGACGGCTGCTCGAGGCAGAGCAGTATCCGAGTATCGTGCTGATCCCCACCGATATCCGCGGGGTTGCCCTTCCGCTACCGACTTCCGGTACGCTGCCGATCGAGATGACAGGAGACCTCACCGTCCACGGCGTGACGCGGCCCACCACCTGGAAGGGTTCGGCGAAGTTCCAGGACGGCCGGATTACGGGTTCCGCCGCCACCGCGTTTACCTTCAACGACATCCAGATGGAGCAACCGCGCGTGCCGGTGCTGCT
>DASZZU010000020.1:0-2541 GCA_035544855.1 Gemmatimonadaceae bacterium
TCGATAAGCGGCGGCCAGCAGTGCCTCCAGCGCTGGCGTCGCTCATCATGCGCTCGCTCGAGAAGCACGCCGCGGATCGTCCGCAGTCTGCGGGTGAGATGCTCGCCGAGCTAGAGGCGGCCGTTACCCCGAGCGGCGCGACGACGCCCCACGTCGGCGCCATAAAACCGCGCACGGCAGACAAATCCGAAAGGCGCGGACTCTTCATGGCAGTAGGTTTGGCGCTCGTGTTGCTGACGCTCGCTTCATCGAGCTGGTACTGGTACGATCACAAGACTCCGGTCGTTGCCGCGGTTATGGCTGACACTACACCATCGCTCGCGGTGCTCCCCTTCGAAAATCTTGGCAAGGCCGACGACGCGTATTTCGCCGACGGAATGACAGAGGAGATATCGAGCCGGCTCGGCACCTTGTCCGGCCTGCGGTTGATCGGACGGCAGAGTGCGAAGAGTTACGCGAATACGAGCAAGCCACCCGCTCAGATTGGTAAAGAGCTCGGTGTGACTTACCTGTTGACCGGGACCGTGAGATGGGACCGCTCGCGGGCAGGCCACAACCTTGTGAAAGTTTCTCCGGCGCTTCTTCGCGCGAGCGATGGCGCGCAGATCTGGTCAGAGCCCTACCAGGATCAAGTGACCGGTGTCTTCGAGATTCAAGGGAAGGTTGCGGAGCGTGTAGCGGAAGCGCTCAAGCTGCGGCTCACTGAAGGTCAACAAAAAACGCTGACGTCACGACCCACGAATAACCTCGAGGCCTACGACTATTATCTGCGTGGCAAGGCCTTGGAAACGGGGACTTGGAAGCCAGCAGAGTATTTGCGCGCTGTCGCCCTCTATCAGCACGCGATCGCTCTCGACTCTGGATTTGCGAAGGCTTACACCTCGCTTGCAAGCTCCCATCTCAATGTGTACTGGTTCCGCGGTGACCCCTCCCCTCGACGCCTCGAATCGGCAAAAGCTGCAATCGATAGGGCTCTTGCAGTCGATCCAAAACTTCCAGCCGCGTACACAGCGCTCGCGGAATACTACTATCGCGGGAAGCTGGACTATTCGCGTGCATTGGACGCGATCGCGGTTGCGCAACGAGCCGCACCGAATGACCCCGGAGCATTAGCCCTCAAAGGGCTGGTAGAGCGCCGACAAAACCGATGGGACGAAGCAATCTCCGACCTGAAGCGCGCATCAGAGCTCGACCCACGAAATACGTCGTTTCTCGATGGCCTCTGCGAAACACAGCTGTTGACTCGAAACTACGACGATGCGCAGAAAACATGCGGCCGCCTGGTCGCGATCGAGCCGGAAAAGGCGAGCGGGTACGACTATCTTTCTCGTATCCCCGTACTCCGCTCGGGAGACGTAGAGACCGTCCTCGCTGTGCTAGAAGAGGCTCAGAAGCAGATCGGTGCCGAGGAGCTGGGCGCTAGATTGATATCCCCGGAATCCAGATCGATTTGGCCCGCGGTGCTGAATCCTGAGCGTGCCCGAGACATGCTCCGGGTGGCGGAGCCGAGTGAGGATGCGCAACGACTCGGGTATTTCACGAGCAAGCTCTTGCTCGCGGTTTATCAGAAGGACGTTCCCGTTATGCGACAAATCGCGGATTCAATCATTCTCTACGGTCCGCCATCTCTCCGGGGCAACTTCTTCGATTCGGAAACGCATGCCGGGCTGGCCCTCGCGTACGCCGCGAAAGGAGACAAGGACAAGGCTCTCGAAGAGGGAAGGCAAGCGATGGCAATCTTGCCTCTCCAAAGCGATGCGCTGCGCGGGGCTGCCAATCTTCGGCTGATCGCAGAGGCTGACGTACTGGTCGGAGCAAACGACCAAGCCTTCACGGCTCTTCGGAAGCTGCTGACTATCCCAAGTCAAGTGTCCGCGGCTTCGCTTCGTGAGGATCCATGGTTTAAACCGCTGCGACAGGATCCGCGTTTCAAGCAGTTGGTGTCTGTACTGTGACAGGCGTAGAAAGTCTTCGTGCGATACTCGCCGATCGCTACATGATCCAGCGCGAGATCGGCGCCGGCGGAATGGCAACCGTGTATCTCGCACGCGATCTCCGCCACGACAGAGACGTCGCGCTCAAGCTCCTCAGGCCCGAGCTCGGCGCGGTGCTTGGACCGGAACGATTCCTCAGCGAGATCCGCGTCACCGCCAAGCTTCAGCACCCGAATCTCCTCCCTCTCTTCGACTCGGGCGAGACCAACGGACAGCTCTGGTACGTCATGCCGTTTGTCGAGGGCGAGAGTCTTCGAGCACGACTAGCTCGCGAGAAACAACTTTCCATTCGCGAAGCGGTACGGATCGCATCGGCGATAGCGAGCGCTCTGGACTACGCCCACCGTCACGGAGTCATACACCGCGATCTGAAACCTGAAAATATTCTACTCAGCGAAAACGAGCCCCTCGTTGCCGATTTCGGAATCGCTCTCGCCGTTTCCAAGGCGGGTGGCGAACGCGTGACGCAGACAGGCCTGTCGCTCGGCACTCCGCAGTACATGAGTCCCGAGCAAGCGACAGGCGAACGCGGCGTTGATGGTCGTAC
>DASZZU010000021.1:0-8250 GCA_035544855.1 Gemmatimonadaceae bacterium
ATACACGCGCCTGACGTACGATCTGACGATGGGCGTCGCCAAGACCCTCCTGCGGACGAGCCCCGACCTGACTTTCATCTACGTGTCAGGCGCAGGCACCGACAGCAGCGAGCAAGGCCGGATGATGTGGGCGCGAGTAAAGGGACGGACGGAGAACGCGCTGCTTTCGCTACCGTTCAGAGCGGCCTACATGTTTCGACCCGGGGCCGTCATGCCGCTCCACGGAATTCGGTCGTCGACGCGTTGGTACAACGTGATCTACGCGGGCATCAAGCCGCTCTATCCTGTCCTGAGCCGCCTCGCGCCGACGATGATTACGACGACCGAACAGCTCGGGCGGGCGATGATTGCAGTCGCGCGGAACGGATACGCGACGCACGTCCTGGAGATGGCCGACATAAATCGCCTCAGCATTTGGGCCTGACCTCACCACACGCGTTTTGGCTGCTCCGCAATGGAGTGTTGCCGCTGGTCTCTCCGTCATCGCCGTCGATCGTCGGCACCCGGCGCACGGATCCACGCCGCGGTCTTACCGCGTTGCGGCCAGGGCCCTCACCGCGCTGGCGAGCGTCTGCGCCTTCGACGGATCACGCGACGCACCCGCCTCACTGTCCAACTGCGCCGCAAGCTGCGTCAGTGCATCGACCCGCTGCGCGCCCGATGCGCTCTCCGCGCTGGAGAGCGCCTGGCGTGCTGAAGAAATCCTGCCCGCAGCGAGACCGTTCGACCGCTCAAGCTGGTCGACATAAGAGCGTGCCAGGGCGAAGCTCGGCGGCCAGACCAACTTCGGCTGATCCTGAGTGTTGTAATAATCGAAGTGCACCGTCTTCGCGGCGTCGATTTCGTTCTGCGAGAGATACACACTCGGAACGAGCTCGAATATGTCGAGACCGCGCGCGATCTCGGAGCTCACGATGTTGCCGTTGTACCAGTATGCAGACCACGACCCACCCATTGCCATTCTGGTCGAGTCCACCGGACCGCGGTCGAAGAATGCGATCTCCTTTGGGTGCCTTGCATCGGTCCAATCGAAGACGGAAATACCTCCCTGATACCACGCCTGCACCATGACATCGCGGCCCGGGATTGGGATGAGAGACCCGTTGTGCGCCACGCAGTTCTCTTGCGCGGTCTGCGGCGCGGGCAACTTGTAGTAATTCTGGAACTGCATCTTCCCGTCGGCGATCGTGAAGATCGCGTCCGCCCCCCATTCACGCTTGTCGGTGGCGCGGCACTTCGGCTGTCCGCCGCCGCCCCATTCGTCAGAGAACAGAACCTTGGTTCCGTCGTTGTTGAAGGTGGCCGAGTGCCAGTATGAGAAGTTCGAGTCGGAGGCCGCAGCTATCCGCACCGGATGCGCCGGGTCGCGGATATCCAGGAGGAAGCCGTAACCTTCGCAGGCGCCACCGGCCATGCCGATCGCAGGATAAACGGTGATGTCGTGACACTGGGTCGGGCCCGTGCGGGCGCCGATGCCTGCCTGACCAAACATTTTTGCGATCATGTCGGGAATCGCACTGCGCAATGCCGCGCTATCGGCGGCGGTCGGCACACCCGTGCCGTTACGAGCCTTGACGATGCTGTCCAGCATCGGGTTGACGAAGCGCGAAGGAAGGACTCTCTCGGTGCCCTGAATCGTCGCGACATAGCCTCCCTTCGCACGTGCCTCGGCGACAGCCTTCGCATTGGCTGCGATATCTTCGGGCGCCTCGCCGTGTCTGGTGGGCGCTACCAGGTCGTTGAAGATTCGCGGAGAGCTGACGATCGCCGCCTGCTCTGGATGAGCGAGCGGCACCTTGATGACTTCGATGCGAAAGAGGGCCGAGTTGGGATCCTTGTCCGGTGTCAGCTTAATGCATCCGGGCAGCTCGCTTGGTGACCGCACCCCAGCGGAGCCGGAGATGTAGACGTAGACGTTGTCCGCGTCCTTCGGATCGACCAGCAGCGTGTGAGTGTGTGAGCCGCGGCAGGTCTGCACGTTGGCGATGTATTTCGGATTGCTGATGTCGCTGATGTCGAAGATACGGAGGCCGCGCAGGCGGTCCTTGCTCACCGTGTCCTTCACGCCCTGCGTCCCGCAGTCGATGCGGCCGCTCGTACCTTCGCCGGAAACGAAGAGCAGGTTCTTGTAAACCGAGACGTCGCTCTGTGACGCCGGGCAAAGGTACCCCGTCTTCAGCGTAGGTCGCGTCGGATTGGAGATGTCCCACACCTGGTAGCCGTTGTAGTTACCCTGGATGGCGTAGGGCCCGGTGAAAGCGAGGTCGGAGTTGGTGACCCCGACGAATTTCTCCGAGGGCGGAGTCTTCGACACCACGCGCATATTCCACTGCGCCTCTGCCGCATCCATCAATCCGGCGCGGAGACCCACGCGCGGATCCGGGATCGGAGCGGACGACATGCTCGCATTGGCCCCGGTGGAGGTCGATGCGCAACCCGCCGCCGAAATCAAAAGGGCAGCGAGCGAGAGCGATAAGAGCGGAGCGACGGTCGGTCGCACCCATGAACGGCGAGCCTGGTGCACGGATTCCATGAATGATTCCTCTGGTAGGCGGAGTGTCGGACGACCTTTGTACAACGAAATGATTACTGGGTTTCTATGCCGAGTGTGGCGGCAGCGAGCATCTTCTGCATCCGCGCAATCTCCGTCGACTGATCGACGTTGACGTCGGATGCAAACTTGAACACGATCTCGTCCTGTCCGGCGCCGTAGCTATCGAACAAATCCTTCACCATCGACACGGCGCCGCGATGGTGCTGGATCATGAAGGTGAGGAAGAGCCGGTCGAATTCCGGCCCCCTCGCCTGGTCGAGCTGCTTCATCTGCGCCTCGGTGAGCATCCCGGGCATCAGCATCTCATGCTCGACGCCACCCATCATCATCTTCATCCCTGTTGCACGCGCTTCCGGCACCGGCTGGAGACGATCCCGGAGCCACTGCTGCATTGTGGCGATCTCATCCTGCTGCGCGTTGATGATCCTAGCAGCGAGCGTTTGGACCGAAGCGCTGGCGCCGTGCGTCGGCGCCCAGCGTGACATCACGATCGCCTGAGCGTGGTGACCGATCATGGACGACATGAAGTGAACGTCGGCGGCAGTATATGGATGCCGCACGCTGTCTGCTCTCGCCTGGGCGATGGCTGCCAGCTCGCCTTGCCCAGCCCCGGGAGCCGCAGTCTGCGCCGCACTGCGGGTTGCGCTCGTGCATGCGACGGCTGTCAGCGCGACAAGGAAAGCCGTGGCGATTCCACGGGGCTGTGCTGTTGTCATTGTGATAATGCTCATACGGGTGCGGCTGGCGATATGTTGCAGCCGCGGCGTTCTACAGCTAAAAGAGAATTAACACGAAGGAACCGATTCGATCAATGAGTACCCGAGCAGTCTTCAAAGGTATCACCATCTGTCGATGCGGAATGCTGACAAATCGAATCTCGCGCTGCCGTTCATAAGAAGATCTGCGTGCACCTCTCCAAGTGCGCTAGCGAACTTGAAGCCATGTCCGGAGCACGCGCTCGACACGAGCACCTGAGGGTAGTCGGGGTGAAAATCGACGATGAAATCGTGATCCGGTGTGTTGGTGAAGATGCAAACGCCGCTCTCGCGTATTGCGGCTTTCGCCAGTCCGGGTAGAACGGGGCGCAACGCGGCGCGCAACGGTTCCGCTTCGCTCTCCTCGATCGTTCGCCGCACTCGATCCGGATGTTGCGACGTCTCGCCACCGTGCATGACGGACGCTTTCACGCCTCGAGGGAGACGTGGAAACCCGTAGCATATGCTGCCGGGCCTGTATTCATAGGCGTAAATGGGAAATCGCGCGCTATCATACAGCTCCATCTCCCCGTCCGGCTCGAGCCAGAACACGGACTGACGCTCGACGGTGAGCGGCAACCTGAGCTCGCGCAATAATTCGGCGCTCCATGCTCCACCGGCGATGACGAGCCGATCCGCAACGTAGTCCCCGGACGCAGTCGTCGCGCGTACACCCGCACCATCCGGCGTCCACGCGAGCACCGGCTCATTGAAGCGCGCTTCAGCTCCCGCTTCGCGGGCTACGCTTATGTGCGCCTTGTTGCACGCCTCCGGGTCGAGATAACCCGCCCGTGGGTCCAATGCCGCGACAAGGTCATCGGCAAGACGGAACGCTGGGAACCGTTCGCGCGTCGCTTCGGGAGTGAGAAGCTCGTACGGCAGGTTGTGCTCCTCGGCGCTGCGAAGAGTGCCGGAGACGACCATGCCGTCCGGCGGACCGATCATGAGCCCGCCGTTGATGGTCATCAGCGATGCCCCGCTGCGCTCCTCGAGCTCCCGCCAGAGATCGTGCGCGCGCCGCACGAGCGGCACATAAAGCGGGTGCTCGAAGTAGGTCTCGCGGATGATGCGGCTATCGCCATGAGATGATCCCAGCGAGTGTCCCGGCGAGAACTGCTCCAGCCCGAGCACACGCCAGCCGCGCAGGGCCAATTGGCAAAGCGTAGCGCTTCCCATCGCGCCGAGTCCCAGGACAATGGCGTTGTACCGACGCTGGTCGATCATGACACGTAATCGTGGGTAACTTGGCCGTCATGCCGCAATGGTGGTAATGTGGTAGATCGATGCATAAGCGAAGGAGAAAGAATCCGGAGTTTGTCGTTCTCTCTCGAGAGGAGGCCGAGCGTTACGAGCCCCGCGAGCGGGAAATCTGCATTTCTATCGCAGATCCGGACGCGGACCCGGCGCGCATCTCCGGTCGCTTCGCCGCGGTGCTCAGGTTGCATTTCACTGACATCATCGAGCAGGGCGAGCCGTCGGATGTTCTCTTCTCTGCGGATCATGCGCGCGCAATCATGGAGTTCTTTGATGCGTGGCCTGACGCGACGCGAGTGGTTGTCCATTGCCATGCCGGCATGAGCCGATCTCCCGGCGTGGCACTTGGACTGTGCGACATTCGGGGATGGGCGACGGCGGAGCTGGAGCGATCGCACCCGGGCTGGAACAGGCTGGTGCGAACGGCGCTTGCTGCGAAACGTCAAGACTAGGTCGAAAACCTTGTCCGAGGAGAGAGTGCGCTCGAGCGACATTACAGCGGACGTCCGCGCCTTCTTCACGACATATTGCACCGCGTTCATCCGGCTCGATGCTCCCGCAATTGCCAGGCACTTCGCCGATCAGGTCCACATCGCCAGCGAAACCGGCAAGACCGTGCGCGTGCAAGTCGCTACAAGCGCCGAGTGGCGTAAGACCATAGACCAGCTATTGGAGATGTATCGCGCCATCAATTTTGGTTCGGCCGAAGCAACAGCCATGTCGGTTGATGCACTCTCCCCGCGATTGGTGCAGGCGAGTCTGCGCTGGGCCCTGCGAGACAGGACGGCTGCTCCGCTCTACGAGTTCGACGCACTGTACACACTCGCGAGGCACGAGGAGAGGTTCCGCATCATAGCGATCGCGCACAATGAAATTCCGCATTATCGGCGCTGTGCCGAGCGCATCGGATCCCAGGCAAGCTCCCCGGCAAATCCCGACACCGAACAAAGGCCATCATGAAGAACAGAGAAGACTGGCGCGCAATTGTCGCTTCATCGCTCGGCTGGGAGCAGGGGCACGCGAGTCTCGAGGGCGCGGTCAAAGAGCTCGCGCCGGCGTTGCGGGGGCAGAGGCCCGATGGATATCCGCATTCTCCATGGGAGCTTCTCGAGCATATCCGCATCACTCAGCACGACCTGCTCGATTTCTGCCAGAACCCGCAATACGTCGAGAAGCTCGAATGGCCGCACGACTACTGGCCCGCCGCGCCCAAGCCACCGAGCGCAAATGCGTGGGACAAGAGCATCGCCGAATACCAGCGCGACCGCGAGGCATTCACCCGGTTCACTACCGAGACAGAGTTCGATCTCACGTCAAAGATCCCGCGTGGAACAGGCCAGACCTATCTGCGGACGATTCTCCTGGCGGTTGACCACGCGTCATATCACATCGGGCAGATCGTCTCGGTGCGGCGTCTCCTCGGCGCGTGGCCGCCGAAATGAGCACGAACAATGCGGAGAAAGACTCCGCAAATGGCCAGTATCCAGAGAAAGCTGTACGCGCCAGATTCACGACCGGGAACCATTGACGTTTCCACTTCGAAGCGCCGCGCGCGCGAGGAATCCTGAATCATGCCCTGCCTGATGACTTTGCTGGCTCTCGCCGCACCGCGATTGGTCGTCGCCATTCTCTGGTTCTTTACTCACTGGTTCCGCGGCGTCTTCGACAACATCCTCTGGCCGGTCATCGGCTTCGTATTCCTTCCCACCACTCTCCTCTGGTATTCGGCTGTCCACACCTGGTTTGGCGGCCACTGGACGTTCTGGCCAGTTGTCGGCCTCGTACTCGCGCTGGCGATCGATCTGGGTCCAGCGAGCGGCCGTCGAGTGGGTGGCAAGCGATAGCCGTGGAGCTGAATCTGACACTGGAGCCATTGAAATGAACTACGAGAAAAAGAACATCACGCACAAGCTGGGCGGGGCGATCTGTTCACTCACCGCGGTGGCGATGGTTGGCGCTGTCGCGTGCGCCAAAACGGAAGGCACCGCCACTGCAGACGCCGGCGCCGCGGCTTCCTCGACACTCGTGTCGAGTAGTGCGTGCCCCGGTGATAACGGCGGCATTACACTCCCCGCCGGGTTCTGCGCCACGGTATTCGCGGACACCATCGGGCACGCGCGTCACATCGTGGTGAACTCCAACGGCGACGTCTACGTCAACACGTGGAGGGGGAGGTACTACGCCACACCCGCGCACTCCGGCGGATTCCTCGTCGCGCTACGCGACACCAGCAACGATGGTGTTGCGGACATCGTCAAGCGCTTTGGTCCCGACTCTCTTCACGGCAGCGGAGGCGGAACGGGAATCGGCATCTACAAGGGAGCGCTGTACGCCGAGCAGTCCGGCGCTAGCTCGGCGAAGATCGTGCGCTACGCGATCTCGAGTGATAGCATGACGCCAACTTCGCCCACATCGGAAACGATCGTCAGCGGTCTTCCGGTTTCCGGCGACCACCCGATGCATCCTTTCGCGATCGGCCAGGCCGGTGACATGTACATGGACCTTGGGTCCGCTACCAACTCGTGTCAGATCAAGAACCGGACGCTGGAATCGCCGGGCCGCAAGCCGTGCACCGAGCTGCAGACTCGCGCCGGCATCTGGCGATACGACGCGAACAAGACGAATCAGCCTTTCACTCCAAAGGAGCGGTACGCAACCGGCATCCGTAACGCCGTGGGGATCGCGTTCGACCCGGGTGGCCAGCTCTACTCGACTCAGCACGGACGAGATCAGCTGTACGACAATTGGCCAAAGCTGTATACGTCGGAGCGGGGACAGAACCTTCCCGCCGAGGAGCTGCTCAAGATTGAGCAGGGCGGCGACTACGGCTGGCCGTATTGTTACTACGACGGCTTCCAACAGAAGCTCATGCTCGCCCCAGAGTACGGCGGCGATGGAAAAACGGTAGGAGAGTGCGCGTCGAAGAAAGGACCTGAGGCATTCTTCCCCGCTCACTGGGCGCCGGACGGGCTCGTGTTCTACACGGGATCGTCCTTCCCCGCTCACTATAAAAACGGCGCGTTCATCGCCTTTCACGGCTCGTGGAATCGCGCGCCCGGACCGCAGCAGGGATACAACGTAGTTTTCGTTCCCTTCGCCAACGGAAAGCCCGTAAGCCCGTCAAAGTACGAGATCTTCGCCGACGGATTCGCGGGCGCAAATAAACAACCGGATGCCGCGGCGCATCGTCCGATCGGAGTAACCGTAGGCCCCGACGGCGCGCTCTACATCACGGATGACAAGGCCGGACGCGTCTGGAAGGTCGTTTACAAGGGCCCGTAACTCCCGCGGCCGTGGATGTTGACATTCCAGATCTCGCGTCCGGCAATCAGCTGATTGACTACTTGTCCAACCTGATTACGAACGAGCTCCGTTCCGCGCTGAGAGGCGTCCGCAACAATTAGCCGCTCGTAAAACGCATGGAGTGGGTGGCAGAGTGCTTGCTCTACTCACTCCATGCTCCATTGGATAATCCATCTCGTCAACTCCCTTAGCTATTGGGGAGTCGCAATTCTTATGGCGGTGGAGAACATCATTCTCCCGATTCCATCGGAGCTGATAATGCCGCTCGCCGGTTTCAAGACGACGCGCGATCAGATGACGCTCTTCGGCGTGATCATCGCCGGTACCCTCGGATCCGTCCTCGGTGCCCTCCCTCTTTACTATGCTGGGTACGCGCTCGGTGAG
>DASZZU010000022.1:0-2266 GCA_035544855.1 Gemmatimonadaceae bacterium
GACAGGGGTGCGAATGCCCGTCGCGAGCATGTCAATGCGTCCCTTGATCGGCATCGTCCAGGCATTCGTGACCCCCGCCAGCTTCGTCGCGGAATCCATCTCGGCCACAAGGCGATCGTAGGTCATGCCCTTCCGCCACTCGTCCTCGGGCTTGAGGGTGACAGTCGTCTCGAACATGTCAAGACCCGCGGGGTCGGTTGCCGTCGTCGCGCGACCGGCTTTGCCCCACACGTGTTCGACCTCCGGGAAGCGCTTGATTATTGAATCCTGGATTCTGAGAATCTCGCGCGCTCGTGCAACGCTCAAACCCGGGAGGGTAGTAGGCATGAACAGCATGGTGCCCTCGTCGAGACGCGGCATGAACTCGCTTCCGATGGTCTTCCACGGAATCCACGTCAGAACGACCGCCGCGGTAGCGCCGATGATCACCGACCAGCGGTTGCGGAGCACGACCTGGATGACCGGCTCGTATATGCGGATCAGCCAGCGATTCACCGGATTTGCGCGCTCACGGTATATCCTTCCGCGGACGAACAATCCCATGGTCACCGGGACCAGCGTCACCGAGAGGAGAGAAGCCGCGGCCATTGCAAAGGTTTTCGTGAAGGCGAGGGGCGAGAACAGCCTGCCTTCCTGACCTTCCATTGAAAAAACGGGAATGAAAGAGACGGTGATGATGAGGAGAGAGAAGAAGAGAGCCGGACCCACCTCCTGCGCCGATTCCAGGACCGCGCGTGCTCGTTGCTGCGGCGTCAGCAAAGCCGTGTCGATGAATTTTCCCGATTGTCCCTGGTCAGTTGCCATTCGCTCGAGATGCTTGTGCATGTTCTCGATCATGACGATAGCCCCATCGATCATCGCACCGATGGCGATGGCTATTCCCCCCAACGACATGATGTCGGCCCCCACGCCCACGATGCGCATCCCGATGAAGGCGATGAGAATACCGACGGGCAGCGTGAGGATCGCCACCAGCGCCGAACGCGCATGGAACAGAAAGATCACGCAAACCAGGGCGACGATCACGCTTTCCTCGAGCAGCTTGCTACGCAGGGTGGCTATGGCGCGTTCGATAAGATCGCTGCGGTCATAGACAGACCGAACCACAACGCCCGGCGGCAACGCGCTCTTTATCTCCGCGAGCTTTTTCTTCACGTTCCGGATCGTCGTCAGCGCGTTCTGGCCGAAGCGCATGATGACGATTCCGCCCACCGCATCGCCTCTCCCGTCGAGTTCGGCGATACCGCGGCGCACCGCCGGGCCCACACTCACGCGACCAAGCTCGGCAACTCTCACCGGCGTGCCCGACTGTGTCGACCCGACGACAACATTCTCGATGTCGCCGAGCGACTTCAGGTAGCCCAGGCCACGAACCATGTACTCGCGCTCGGATAGCTCCATGACCATCGCGCCGACATCGCTGTTGGCGTTCTGGATGGCACTCATCACCTGCGTGATTGGAATCCGATACGCCAGGAGCCGTGCGGGATCGAGATCAATCTGGTATTGCTTTTCGAAACCACCGATGGACGCGACTTCCGAAACTCCGGGGACCGCCGTGAGCGCATAGCGCAGATGCCAGTCCTGAAGACTTCGCAGATCGGCGAGGCTCAATTTTCCGGTCGTGTCTTCGAGCGCATACTGGTAGACCCAGCCGAGGCCGGTTGCATCGGGGCCAAGAGTCGGCGTGACCGCAGCCGGCAGCCGGCCTTTTATTCCGCTCAGATACTCGAGCACGCGACTGCGCGCCCAATATAAATCGGTTCCATCCTCGAAGATCACGTACACGAACGACACTCCAAAGAAGGAGTATCCCCGAACGGTGCGCGCACCCGGAACCTTGAGCATCTCCGCGGCGATGGGGTATGTGACCTGATCCTCGACGATGCGCGGGGCCTGCTCGTTGTAATCGGCCTGAACGATCACCTGGACATCCGACAGATCCGGCAGGGCTTCGAGTGGCGTGTTCTTCACAGCCCACACGCCTCCCGCGATCGCTGCGACGGTGAAGATGGTGACGATCAGTTTGTTTCCGACCGACCACTCTATTACTCGCTTGAGCATCGGCCTATTCCTTCGGCGGTGCCGACGGCGAGGGCGCAGCTGCTGGCTTTTTCGCCTGCGGAGGCCCTATGTCCATGCCCGGCATGTTCCCCATACCTCCGAGGAGCGATCCGAGGTTCGACTCCGCATCCACTAGGAACGTGGCCGATGCGACCACCGTCTCGCCTGCACGAAGCCCGGAAAGAATCTCGATGCGGTCTTC
>DASZZU010000023.1:0-21294 GCA_035544855.1 Gemmatimonadaceae bacterium
GGACAGGCAGAACTTGGGGATTCAATTGCGCACGAACCGAACTGAAATGCAAGATCGACTTACGTTGATGGCGTTTCTCTTCGGCGAATCATCCGCTCTGTGTTATCGAAGTAAGCGCGTGGGATGTCGATTTCATATCACCCGCTCGGGCGGCAATGTTGATTTGAGATGACCGGAATGCCGCTTTCGTATCACAGAGACATTAAAGGGGGACAAAAACGCTTGGATTTGGACGATTAAAGGGTTTCAGCGCGCGCGGCCCCTTCGGGGTACTACAGGAGGGATGACTGGTCCAAAGCTGCCCAGTCAAGTCGCCGCTTTTCCCTTACAGCATTTCAAGGTTTCCCCGCTAGGCGGCACGGGCGCTTCGCGTGACCTTGTAGGGGTGCGGTTGGCAAAGAATCCCTTAGTTCGCCGGCCGGGCCCGCAAGCGCGGCGCATGAGTTTCCGGCGCCTAGACTCGCGGAATGAGCTGGCGGGAGGCGGCATATGGAAGTCTTCGCGACGTTCGGCCTCATCGTGCTCGTCGGACTGGCCATTCCGATCACGCTCCTATTTGCGGCGCTCGTGTTCGATCTCGTGGTAGTGCTTCACGCGATGCTCACGACGAAACGGATTCACAAGAGGAAGCCTCGGATCGTCGAAGCTGCGGTGCGAGGCGACCGAGAGAGCGAGAGCCCAGGGATAGTTGTTTTCGATTATTAGCGGGGGTATCGCCCAGGCTTCCCGGGTTTCCATCAAAAAGGGCTGACGAAAGTCAGCCTTTTTCTTAACTCCTGCGCTTTCCCGCTCCCGAACCGTTCGCTGGTCTGTCGGGGAGGATCTCGTCCGCCGGGTCCCACGTCGGACCGCACTTCATGACACGCTTTGCGATCCGACACCATTCGGCGACCTGGCTGTCGTTCGCGCTCATCCAGTTGACGGGGACCGGTACCAGCCGGCGCTTCTCCCCGTTGCTCGCGAAACAGAGCCAGCCCCCGCTGAACTCCGTAGCGACTTCGCCACGGGTTCCGGCGTTTGCGCGCCTGTCTCCAAGTACTCGCTGCTCGATGAGGAATACCGCGTTTTCTACCGGAGAACGGCGCTCCATCCTGCGGCGCTCGATCGACGACGGATGAACCATCCACACCTCCCAAGGCCGCCCTCGAGGGTCGAGGAAGGTGCGATAACCTGTGTTCTTGGCGGCTTGGGCTTGCACGGAAATCCTGGGGAAAGTGAAGTCTAACGACGCAAAACATAAACCACACTCGAGGTTGGCGACCGCCGGAAATCGAGTTTCAGCGTTAGTTATTCGTTTCCTTCGAGCTTTCTTCGGCGCGGGCGCCTTCCGGGACCGTCGCATCGACGAGGCTGCTGTGGCCCGGCCCTTTCGACTCCCAGGCAACGGAGAGCGTGCCATCGTTTTCCAGTATCACGGCGTCCACGTCCTCAACCCTGTTGACGCCCTTCGCGCGAATGGCGGCACGCACCTCCTCCTCGGTTATGCGTTCCTTCTGGAGGGCGCGTGGAATGAACTTCCCGCGTGAGAGAAGCAGGGCCGGCTCGCCGTTGATGATTCGCTCCGCAATCGACGATCGGGCAGCCAATTCCGCCAGGAATATCTGAATTCCAATCAGCGTCGCCAGCGCCGCGATGCCCTCGACCAGCGTGACATCCTTCGAGATTATCGTCGAGGCGAACACCGATCCGACCGCCACGACGAACACGAAATCGAAAACATTCAGCTTGGAAAGCGTGCGCTTGCCGGACCCGCGGAGGAGTACGATGAGCGCCGCGAACGTGATGATCGAGAGCGCAACCGTTCTGCCGACGTTGTACCAGCTCTCGAAGAAGAAGGGCGGATGGGGAATCACGGATTCGACATGGAGGATTTCGCTCGAACACGATAGGAAACGAGGGGTATCTACAGCAGGGATCGCGCCTCCCGGTGATATATTTATCCTCAATGAACAAGATCGCGTATCTACTACTGATTCCGCTCCTCGCGGCGACCAATCAGCCGCCCCAACGAGTTGCCACCCCGGGCGAGGCCGTCCCGATGCGCGCGGTCGAGGGCCGCCGCGCGCTGTCAATTCGACCGGTGCGATGGAGCGTAGTTGGAGGCGGTGCACCGCTCGAAGTCACCTCTGGACGCACGGTGCCGATCACGCTCCAGGCTGACATCGCGAAAGGCTGGCACATCTACTCCCTCAACCAGAAGCCGGGCGGACCGATTCCGCTCTCCATTCAGCTTATCAATGCCGGTGATGTGGTGGTGCGGGGCGTCGTCAAAGCGACCAAGGCAGAGCGCCTCTTCGACAAGAACTTCGGCATCGAGACGGAGCTCTACTCAGGCAGTCCACGCTTCGTGATTCCAGTCGGTGTTCCCAGTCACACACTGACGGGCACCCGGAAGATCCAGGTCGGTGTGCGCTATCAGGTTTGCAGCGCGACACTGTGTCTTCCGGCGCGCACAGACAAGCTCGGCGTGACTCTCCTGGTCACGGGTCGAAAGTGAGCGCTGGATTCTTCTGGCTGGCGGCGAGCACGGGACTCCTGTCGCTACTTACACCGTGCGTTTTCCCCATGGTGCCGGTCACGATCGCCTATTTCGCGAGGCCCGAGGGCGACAGATCCGCCGGCTTGCGACGGCCGCTCCTCTTCGGCCTCGGCATCGTCGCCACTTTTACTGTGCTCGGGCTTGCTCTCGCTGCGATCTTTGGCGCCGCAGGCCTCAATCGATTTGCGGCAGATCCGTGGGTGAATCTCATTCTTGCCGCGCTGTTTCTGGTTTTTGCCGCGAACCTGTTCGGATGGATCGCCGCTCCGGTACCGTGGCGGCTCGCCAATGTTGCTGACCGTGCCTCACGCGATGCAGCTCCGGGCAGCTCGCTGGGCGCCCTCATCATGGGTGCGACGTTCACACTGACATCGGTGACGTGCACCGCGCCTTTCGTCGGCACGTTGCTCGTTCTCGCATCTCGCGGGTCGTGGACAACCCCGGTCATCGGCATGCTCGTCTATTCGACGGCCTTTGCGCTCCCGTTTGTGCTGCTCGCGCTGGCGCCGCGCTCTGTGTCGAGACTTCCGCGCGCGGGCGCGTGGATGCAAACGCTCCGCGCGCTGATCGGTCTGCTCGAGATCGGAGCGGCAATCAAGTTCGTCTCGAATACGGACATGGTGCTCGGCTGGGGAGTCTTCACGAGGAATGTTGTTCTGCTCGCATGGTCAGCTCTCGCCATTGCCGGAGCACTGTACCTCGGTCGAAATGTTCCTCAGCGCATCCGCCGACGGGAATTGGATGTCGTCGGGCTCGCCCCCATCGTTATCGCCCTTCTTCTCGCGGCGTGGCTCGCGTCAGGCCTGAATGGAAGACCGCTTCCGCAGATCGAAGCCTTCCTGCCTCCAGCGACGCGCACGGCGGCGATTGTGTCCGCCGGCGGGGAGTCATCTACCTGGATGCTCAACGATTATCCGGGTGCGCTCAATGTCGCGCGCTCGACAGGCAAGCTAGTGTTCGTCGATTTCACCGGATACACCTGCACGAACTGCCGGTGGATGGAAGCCAACATCTTCAGCCGTCCGGACGTCGGCGCGGAGCTGGGACAGTTCGTTCTTGCGCGGCTCTACACCGACGGAGACGGCGAGGTCTACGAGCGGCAGCAGGCGTTTCAGGAGAAAACCTTCGGAACGGTCGCGCTTCCGCTCTACGCGGTGATGGCACCCGATGGAAAAGTGCGCGCGACGTTCAGTGGCCTCAGTCGAAATCCCGCGGAGTTCATCGCTTTCCTGAAGCGGGCTCGCGAGCGCCAGTTGGCCAGCCGCTAGCGCTTCCTTGGCGCGGGGGCGACTCCTGCCTTGTCCGCGCGCTGCAACACTTCTTCCGCCGTCGATAGTGGACCGTGGTGTGCCAGTCGCTCTTGCTCGATCTTCTTCGCGATCGCCTCCGTCTCCTTGTCCTTCTTTCCTCTCCGGAAAATGAACTCCGGAGCGAGGGCGATGGCAAGCAGTGTGAGCGGAAGAATCTGGATGGTCTGAATCAGTAGTGACACCGCGATCGCGTCATCGCGTAGAACGCCGAACTGTCCTGCGGTGAGCGCGTAAACGAACTGGAAGAACCCGACGTTACCCGGCGTAGCGCGGATTATGAGGCCGACGTTGATGCCGAGCAGGCAGGCAAGACTCCCGGCGAGCGGAATCGGCACGTGCGCCGCTGCTGCTGCGAGCTGGAAGGTCCAGAGCTGGCACGCCCACGCCAGGAGCGAGAGCGCCATCGCGGCGAGAAAACGAGGGCCCGTCGCGAGTCGGCCCGCCGTCTGTCCGAAGCTTTTTAGATAGGCGCGGACCTTCCCCCACCACGTGCGCGCCTTCGCTCGGCGCTCAGGCACGTGCTCGGCCTTGATGTGCCGCGTCGCGTACACGAAGAAAACCAGCAAAAGCACTACTGCAACAAGCGTCAGCTCCGCTGGCACCTTCCACCGCTCGAATTGTGGCGGAAGGCTGAACGCAAGCACGCCAAACACGACCAGAATCACGAAGCCAATCGGATCGAACAGCTTCTCCAGCGCGAGCGATGCGAGAACCGTCGAGCTGGAGACCCCGCTCACCCGCGAGACGAAGACCACGCGCGCCGCATCTCCGCCGTTCGCCACCAGCACGTTGTTCAGTCCCGCGCCGGCAACCGTCGCGCGAATGGCCAGCGGCAGCGACTTGATTCCGATAGGGCGGAGGAAGAGCCACCAGCGCACGCCCTTGATCAACACTGAGAGAATGTTCACACCGATCGCCGCGGCCAGAAGCGGGAGCGATGCGTTGCGCATCGAGCTCCACGCGGCGTGCCAATCGATTGTGCGGGCAAAGAGAATGAGGAAGACGAGAATCGCGGCCGAAATCGCCCAGCGAATCCCCTTCTTCAGCTTAGGGCTCATTCAGTCGGCAGAGTCGCGAACTCGTAGCCCTGGTCTTTGAGCCTGTCGATTATGTGTGGCAGCGCAGCCGCGGTCTGCATCCGGTCACCATCGGGATTGTAGCCGTCACCGTCGTGCAGCAGCACGATCGAGCCGGGCGAGACGCCTTCGAGTGTGCGGCGCACGATCTCCTCGACGCCAGGACGATCGCTGTCATAGACGCCGAGCGACCAGCCAACGGTGCGCTCGCCGTACGATCTGGCTATGGAGCTGGTCCACGGACTCCGAAATCCGTGGGGCGCGCGAAAGTATCTCGGCGCGGGAGCACCTGCACGCCTGATCGCGCGGAGTCCCAGCCGGATGTCGCGGCTCACGTAGAAGGGGCTCTTGAAGTGGAGCTTCCGATGGAAGTAGCCGTGATTGCCGATCTGATGGCCCTCGTGCGAGATCCTTCGCACCAACTCGGGCCACCGCTCGGCGTGACTGCCCAGAATGAAGAACATCGCGCGTACACCCTTTTCCGCGAGAGTGTCGAGGATGAGAGGAGTGGCGTCGGGGTTGGGGCCGTCATCGAAAGTGAGCGCCACGACCTTGCGGTCACTCTCGATCTTTCCCAATGCACGACCGAAGATTGGACTGTTGCGGTGAAACGCGCCGTGTGCGGCACCACCGATTACCGAGACTCCAAGTGCAGCAAACCCGATCATTCGCGTGTGTTCCTGCGCAGCACAGCGGCGTAGATGTCGAGCACGGCCTCGGTGACCTTAGCCCAGGAATATTGTTCCGCCTCCTGACGGCCACGTTTTCCGAGTCGGGCTCGAAGCGTTTCGTCGTCCAGAAGTCTCACCAGTGCGTCGGCGAGATCATCACTGTCCCCACTTTGCACCATCAGGGCCTCTCGCTCGTGTTTTACCACGTCGCGGAAGCCGTAGATGTCGGAGCACACGACCGGCGTCTCGCACGCCATTGACTCGAGGAGCGTGATTCCGAACGATGCCTTGGTGGTGGGGCAGGCATACATGGAGCTATGGGCGTAGTAGCCGGGCCGTTCGCCGAGCACCGAGCCGACGAAGGTGATGTCGGGGTCGCCACCGGCGGCGCGATAATAGTGTTTGCGCAGCGGGCCGTCGCCCACGACGACAAGCTGGGCCTCACGGTTCATGCCGCGGATTTTCTTGAACGATTCTATGAGGGTGGTGAGGCCGTTTCGCGGGTCGAATCTTCCGAGGAAGAGAATGATGGGAACATCGGAGCGTAGAGCGGCGGGGCGGGGAGCGTGCGGGTTGAAGACGTCGGTATCGATTCCGTTGGGGACGATCGTCCAATTGGCTTCGAAGTATCGATTGAGCGCGATCGTCGTGGAATGCGAAACGGCAATGGCGGCGTGGAGCTGATCGAGGCGCTTCTGGAAGTACCGCTTGCCGATGGCGTAGCCGATCGAGCGATCGAAATAAGTGTGAAAGGTGCCAACGACGGGGCAGTTGGCTTCTTCGATCGCCAGCACCGGGAGTACCGGACTGAGTGGCGAATGGACGTGGATGATGTCGTACTGCCCAAGGCTGAACACACGCTTCAGATCTTTTCGCAGCTCGAATCCCCAGGTAAATCGCGCCTGTGATCCGTTGGCGTAAATAGGCTGGCTCTTGCCGATGCGAATGACGTGCGGCTCGTACCGGGAGCCCGGAATGTTGGACGTGATGATGTCGACCTGATGTCCGTATCGCCGCGCCTCGCGCGCGAAGAAATGGACGTGCTCGCAGATGCCGCCGAGGTGCGGATAGTAGTACTCGGTGACGAGCGCGATTCTGAGGGGGCGTGCAGCGCGCACGCCCGCCATTGGGAGCGATCCCGCCGGCATCAGCTCCAGGCGGCGCGCGTGGCCGAGCCTACGCTTCAAGAGCGGCATGAGCTGCGGCTAACCGCGCGATTGGTACTCTGAATGGTGAGCATGACACATAATCGAGCCCCAGCGAATGACAGAAAGCGATGGAGCGCGGCTCGCCGCCATGCTCCCCGCAGATTCCCAGTTTGATATCTGGCCGAACGCGCCGTCCCTCTTCAACGGCTATCCTTACGAGTCTTCCTACCCCTTCGGTGTCAAGAACCTGAAAAGGGTCATCTGCAAAAATACCCCGATCAATGTAAGAAGGAAGGAACCGGCCTGCATCGTCCCGACTCAGCCCCATGGTGGTCTGGGTAAGGTCATTTGTTCCGAAAGAGAAGAACTCGGCCGACTGCGCGATTTCTCCCGCCGTGAGCGCGGCGCGAGGCAGCTCGATCATCGTGCCGATCAAGTATGAGATCTTCTCCCCCATTCCGCCGAGCACGCGCTTGGCCACGTCGTCGATCACCGCACGCTGGTGTTCGAACTCCTTCACGGTCGATACGAGCGGGATCATGATCTCCGGCTTTACCTTGATGCCGCGGCGCATCGCGCGAACGGCGGCTTCCAGTATGGCGCGGCCCTGCATCTCGGTGATCTCCGGATAAGAGATTCCGAGCCGGCACCCGCGGTGCCCCAACATTGGATTTGTCTCGCGCAGCGATTCAATGATGCGGTTCAAGTCCGCGCGCGGGATGTCCAGGGTGCGCGCGAGAAGCTTGCTCTCCTCGCCGCCGTGCGGAAGAAACTCGTGTAACGGTGGGTCGAGCAGACGGATCGTCACCGGCAAGCCATCCATCGCCTCGAAGATTCCCTCGAAGTCGGCGCGCTGCATTGGCAGCAGCTTGTTCAGCGCGCGCCGCCGGCCGCCCTCCTCGCGCGCGACGATCATCTCGCGCATTGCGGTTATCCGGTCGCCCTCGAAGAACATGTGCTCGGTGCGGCACAGACCAATGCCCTCGGCGCCGAAGCTGCGCGCTATTTGCGCATCGCGCGGAGTGTCGGCGTTGGCGCGGACGCGAAGCTTTCGCACTTCGTCGGCCCAGCCAAGCAGCTCGGCATACGATTGATATACCGGAGCCTGTGAAGCGGCGAGCGCTCCGCTCGTCACCCGAACCACCTCGCTCGGAATCGTCGAGAGATCGCCCTCGAATACGCGACCTGTCGCGCCGTCGAGGGTGAGCCAATCGCCTTCGGCAATCTCCTTCCCGCCGACGCTGAAGCAGCGGCGCTCGAGGTCTACGTGAATCTCCTTGCAGCCGACGACGGCGCATTTTCCCATGCCGCGCGCAACCACCGCGGCATGGCTGGTCATGCCTCCGCGCGCCGTGAGGACTGCTCGCGCGGCGACTATGCCGTGAAAATCCTCAGGCGTTGTTTCGTCGCGCACCAGAATCACGCTTTCTCCGGCGAGCGAGCGCTGCTCAGCCGTGTCGGGATCGAACACCGCCACGCCGCTCGCGGCTCCGGGGCTTGCGGGCAGTCCGGTGCAGAGTGGGGTCGCGCGAATCGACGGATCGATGATCGGGTGGAGCAATTGATCGAGATGCGCTGCCGGAACGCGCTTCACGGCTTCGACCCGGTCAATCAGACCTTCGTTCACCATGTCGCGCGCTATGCGGACAGCCGCGGCGGCGGTGCGTTTACCGGTTCGCGTTTGGAGCAGATAAAGCTTGCCACGCTCGACGGTGAACTCGAGGTCCTGCATGTCGCGGTAATGGCGCTCGAGCCGCTCCTGGGTGTCGATCAGCTCCTTGTACGCGTCCGGTAGCCGCTGAGCCATGTCGTCGATGTTCAGCGGCGTCCTGGTCCCGGCGACGACGTCTTCTCCCTGTGCGTTGACGAGAAACTCGCCGTAAAAACGTTTCTCGCCAGTCGAGGGATTTCGCGTGAACGCGACGCCCGTGCCCGAATCGTCGCCGAGGTTGCCGAATACCATCGACACGACGCTCACGGCCGTACCCAGATCCTCGGAGATCCCGTTGACTCTCCGGTAATCTCGTGCCTTCTTCAGCGTCCACGATTTCCAGACGGCTGCGATCGCTCCCCATAGCTGCACCACCGGATCGTGAGGGAAGTCGGCTCCGGTGCGGTTTCTGACAAGCGCCTTGTACTCCTCCACCAGATTCCGGAGATCGTTCTCGCCGAGATCAGCGTCGGAGGCAGCGCCCGCAGTCATGCGCTTCGCCTTGAGCAGGTGCTCGAAGTCGTGCGCCGAAACGCCGAGTACGATGTCCGAGTACATCTGAATAAACCGGCGGTACGAATCGTAGGCGAAGCGCGCGTTCGTGCTTTGCTCCGCCAGACCGATCACTGTGCGATCGTTGAGGCCGAGATTGAGAATCGTTTCCATCATCCCCGGCATGGAAACCGGCGCGCCAGATCTGACGGAAACGAGAAGCGGATTGCGTGGATCGCCGAGCTTTTTGCCGGTCGCCTCCTCGAGTCGCGCGACATTTCCTTCGACCTCGGCCCGCAGCTTATCGGAATACTTTCCCGTCTTGAGGTACTCGATGCATTCGCTGCAGGCGATGGTGAACCCCTGCGGAACTGGAACGCCGAGATTCGTCATCTCGGCGAGGTTGGCCCCCTTGCCTCCGAGGACGTCGGTCATGTTCCGCGTCCCCTCGGCGGTTCCATTGCCGAAGAAGAAAACCTTCTGCGCCATCGGTGTCAGCAGCCGCAGCCGAAGCGGAGCTTCTCCGGGTCGGCGGGAGGTGGCGTTGGGTAATCGCCAGAGAAGCAGGCGTGGCAGAATCCCGAGGGACCACCGGGAACGGATTCGAGCATCCCGTCGAGGGTGAGGTAGCCCAGGGTATCGGCGCCCACCTGCTGCGTGATCTGCTCGATGGTCATGTTCGCCGCGATAAGCTCCTCGCGAGTCGGCGTGTCGATTCCGTAATAGCACGGTCCGGTGACCGGCGATGAGCTGATACGGAGATGCACCTCTCGCGCCCCGGCGGCGCGCACCATGCTCACGAGCCCGCGCGTAGTGGTGCCTCGCACGATTGAATCGTCGACCATCACCACGCTCTTTCCACGCAACACCTCGCGCACGGCGTTGTACTTCACCTTCACCTTCGCATCGCGGCCCGCTTGAGTCGGCTGAAGGAATGTGCGCCCGACGTAGTGGTTTCGAATCAGTGCAAGCTCGAGGGGAAGTCCGGATTCTTCGGCGAAGCCGAGCGCCGCCGAGTTCGACGAATCGGGCACGCTGAACACAAAATCGGCCGTTGGCGCGGGGAAATCACGCGCGAGGCGTCGGCCGAGTGCTCGGCGCGCGCGGTCAACGGACCCGCCGAACACCTGACTATCGGGTCGCGAAAAATAGACGTACTCGAAAACGCACTTCCGCGACTCCAGCGGCGCGAGCGGAAAACTCGAGCGCACGCCGTTCCGGTCGACGGCGATTATTTCGCCGCGCTCCACTTCTCGCTCGATCGTGGCGCCGAGGAGATCGAGCGCGCAGCTCTCGGATGCGAAGACAGTGGCGCTGCCGAGCTTGCCCATCACCAAAGGCCTCCAGCCACGCGGATCCCGCGCGGCGAGCAGCGTGTCTCCGATCGCCACGACGAGGCAATACGCTCCCTCGACCCCGGTCAGCGCATCAGCGAGTCGCTGCTCAGGTTTCTCCGAGGAGGAGCGGGCAAGACGATGAACGAGCACCTCCGAGTCCATTGTCGACGTGAAAATCGAGCCTCCGTCCTCGAGCTGGCGTCGGAGCTCGGAGGCGTTGGTCAGATTCCCGTTGTGCGCGAGCCCAATGTGTCCGTCGCGAAACCTGGCCAGCACAGGCTGGGCATTCTCGATCGTGGACGATCCGGCGGTGCTGTAGCGCGTGTGGCCAATCGCGATATCACCCGGCAAGCTCTGCACATCGGGGACGCCCAGGCCTTCCGATACCAGGCCCATTCTCCTGATCGCCCGCGCGCCGCGCTCGCGGTCGACCGCGACGATGCCCGATGATTCCTGGCCGCGATGCTGGAGCGAGTAGAGCCCGAGATGGGCCATTGCCGCTGCATTCTCGTGGCCATAGATCCCGAAGATTCCACACATCTCAGTGCGCCGCCGCTGGAGCCAGCTCGTCGAATGTCGTGCGCTCAGGGGTTCGCGACATGATCGACGGAATGGTGTCATGGTACGCGCGGCGAAGGCGCGCGAGTGGTGCTTTCAACGCCGAGCTCGCGAGTTTGATCGCGAGGCTATCAGAGTTGCGCCGCACCGTGCCGATTCGTGCGCAGGGAATCCCAGCTTTCGCGGCAATTTCCAGAACGCGCTCCGGCGCGGAGCTGGAGATCACAATCCGGCCCTGTGTCTCCCCGAATAAAACCCCGCGATTCGGAATACTTCCGAATGCTGACAGGTCTATCTCCGCACCACTCTGGCACTCGAGATTCGCCACGCAACATTCGGCGAGCGCGATCGCCAATCCACCGTCGCTGCAATCGTGCGCGGAGCTGACTGCACCCGCGCGAATTGCCTCGAGCAGGGAATCGATAACCTTCTTTTCGAGATCGAGGTCGCAGCGGGGAGGTGCGCCGAGCACTTCATCATGAATGGTCGCCAGGTATTCACTGCCTCCCAACTCTCCACCCATCTCGCCGAGCAGTAGCACGGAGTCGCCATCGCGCTGAAACGTTGCACGGGTAATGTGCGACAGATCGTCGATCAGTCCGACCATCCCGATTACGGGTGTCGGATACACCGCGCCTGAAGGACTCTCGTTGTAGAGAGATACATTGCCACCCGTGACCGGCGTACCGAGCGCGCGACAAGCCTCGCCCATCCCAGCGACCGCCTCCTTGAACTGATAGAACACCTCCGGACGGGTCGGGTTGCCGAAGTTGAGGCAATTCGTGATCGCCATCGGGCGCGCACCGGTGCAGGCGACGTTGCGCGCTGCCTCCGCCACTGCGATCCGTCCGCCGACGCGAGGATCGAGATAGACGTATCGTCCGTTGCAGTCTGTCTTTACCGCGATGGCCTTGTTGGTGCCACGAATGCGGAGAACCGCTGCGTCTCCACCCGGTCCGACGACCGTGTTGGTTCGCACAGTCGAATCGTACTGACGATACGCCCAGGATTTGCTGGCGATGGTTGGAGCTGAAAGCAGCTTCTCGAGAGTCCAGAGGGGGTCGGCCTCCTCAGCACGTTCCGGAATAGCGAGAGGATCGGCCGCTCGCAGCTGCCTGATCGCATCCGACTCGCGTGCATCCGGTGAATAGGAAGGGCAGTCCGTGACGAGTCTCGAGCCCGGGAACTCGGCGACGACCTTCGCACCCTCCGTCACACGATACACCGGCTCCGCGATCACTTCTCCGATCACGGCAGCGGTCAGGTCCCATTTCTCCAGGATCTCACGCACCGCTTCCTCGTGTCCACGCTTCGCCACAACGAGCATCCGCTCCTGCGATTCGCTGAGCAGAATCTCATACGGGCTCATCCCACTCTCGCGAGTCGGAACCTTGGTAACGTCGATAGTGACACCGACGTCTCCGCGCTCGGCCATCTCGGCTGATGACGAAGTCAAACCGGCGGCGCCCATGTCCTGAATCGCGACTATGTGGCCGCTCTTGATCAGCTCCAGACTCGCCTCGAGCAGCAGCTTCTCGGTGAACGGATCGCCGACCTGGATGCGAGGGCGCTTCGCGTCGCTTGCCTCGGAGAGATCTTCTGAAGCGAACGACGCTCCATGAATTCCGTCCCTGCCAGTTCGAGCGCCAACCGCGATGATTGGATTGCCGATGCCTTCTGCTTTGGCGCGGATCAAATCATCTTCGTGCAGCAAGCCGACGCACATCGCGTTGACCAGAGGATTGTTCTCGTAGGCGCGGTCGAAGACAATCTCGCCGGCCACCGTCGGAATCCCGACACAGTTGCCGTAGTCTCCGATTCCTCTGACGACGCCGGAAAAGAGATACCTCACCCGGGAGCTCTCGAGGCTTCCGAAGCGGAGCGAGTTGAGCATTGCGATGGGGCGGGCGCCCATCGTGAAAACGTCGCGAAGGATCCCGCCCACTCCCGTCGCCGCGCCCTGATAGGGCTCAACTGCCGAAGGATGATTGTGCGATTCGATCTTGAATGCGACGGCGAGACCATCGCCAATCGAGATGACTCCCGCGTTTTCACCAGGCCCCTGGAGGACGTACGGAGCCTCGGTTGGAAGGGTCTTCAAGACCGGCCGCGAATGCTTGTACGAACAGTGTTCGCTCCACAGCGCGCTCACGATGCCGAGCTCTGTGAATGTCGGTGTGCGGCCGAGCATCGCGACGAGTCGATCGTATTCTTGCCTGGTGATCCCGTGCTCGGCGACCAGCGCGGGGGTGATTGCGGGATCGCCGGGACGAGGCGTCACTGCCGACACGTCAGACCGCCACGCGCGCGAGAATCGATTCGAACAGGCGCACGCCGTCACTCGAGCCGACAAGCGGGCTGCACGCCCGCTCGGGGTGCGGCATCATGCCGAGCACATTTCCGCCCTCGCTGATGATTCCCGCGATGTTGCGCTCGGAGCCGTTGGGATTGGCGTCCGCGCTGATATTTCCCTTGGCGTCCGCATATCTGAAGATAACACGCGCGTCGTTCTCCAGACCGTCGAGAACCTCGCGCGAAGCAACGTATCGCCCCTCGCCGTGCGCGACCGGAACTCTCAGAACCTCGTCGGTCTCGTAGAGGTTGGTGAATAGGGTGCCCGAGTTCTCGACCCGAATGCGCACCTCTGCGGAAACGAACTGGAGGTGCGAGTTGCGCATCAGCGCACCGGGCAACAATCCTGCTTCGCACGCGATCTGAAAACCGTTGCAGATACCGATCACGGGGCCACCGCTTCTCGCGTGCGCGGCGACTTCCTGCATGATCGGGCTGAATCGCGCGATCGCTCCGGCGCGCAGATAGTCACCGTAGCTGAACCCGCCAGGCAGAATGATCACCTCCGATCCCTGAAGGTCGTGATCCTTGTGCCAGAGATAAGCCGCTTCCTCGCCCAGGATCTCAGTGACGGCGTGATAGGCGTCGTAATCGCAGTTCGAGCCGGGGAACGTGACGATCCCGAATTTCATGCGGGCACCGCCGATTCTATCTCGAAATCCTCGGTGACGGGATTCGCGAGAAGCTTCGCGCACATCTCCGTCGCGGATTCCTCCGCCGTGATCGCATCGTACGAATCCGTCTCGATGATGATGTATCTGCCCACGTGAACGTTCTTCACCGCTTTGAATCCGAGCGTGTGGAGCGCATCGCTAACGGCCTTCCCCTGCGGATCGAGCAATCCTTTCCGGGGCGTGATGTGAACGGCGATGCGGAACTTCGACATCAGGGCTGTCCTCCAATCGGACCGGGGGGCGGAATGTTGGTCGGTCCGCCGCGGGGTGGCTCGCCCTGACCGGGCGGGCGACGTCTTCTCTTCCGCCGGTGTGGACGCTGTCGCGCCGCATCACTGCCTGCACCAACGACGCCAGCGGCGGTGAGAAAAATTGGCTCGTCGTCGTCGTCGTCGGAGATCACCGGCGAGTCGCCCACCGGACGCCTGTCGAGGAGCCCGAAGATCACCGTCTTCGCGAGTCCGTACACCACGTAGCAGATGAGGGCGGGGAAGTAGAACTCTTTCCGCAGGAAAAGCACGCCGATGAACGTCGCGACCACGACGAGCGTACCTAGTATCTCGCTGATCTTTCTGAACCCGACTGTTGGAACGGCGGGATAGGACACGTTGCTGATCATGAGGAACGCGAGCAGCAGCATCAGCCCGCGCAGGCCGGTCGTCCAGTTGAGGTCGCCGAGAATGGTCTGGTTATAGAGCGACGTCTGGCTGAACCAATAGTAGGTTGCGAGCGTCATACCGGCGGCCGGGCTGGGCAGTCCGTGGAAATATTTCTTGGCGCGACCCGCCTGCTCCACGTTGAAGCGCGCCAGCCTGATCACGGCGCAAGCGGTGAACAGAAACGCAAAGATCCAGTCCCACCCGTTTCTGTTGAGCACGGCGAAGTACATGATCATCGCTGGTGCCAGCCCGAACGTGATCGCATCTACCAGAGAGTCCAGCTCCGACCCGAACCTGGATCCGGTTCCCGTTGCACGTGCCACCCTGCCGTCCAGCGCATCGCACACACCGCCGAACACGATGTATAGTCCGGCCGTATCGAACTCTCCACGAGATGCCGCTACGATCGCAAACATTCCGAAGAAGAGACTCGCCAGCGTGAATCCATTGGGCAGGATTATCACGCCGCGGTTGCGCGGACGATCGACATCCCCTCTGGCGTGGTGCCGGCGAGTCTGATCCGGCGGAAGCATCAATGCGGTAACTCTCCCAGCACTGTTTCGCCCGCGGTTGTCACGTCGCCGAGCTTCGCTCGAATCGTGGAATTGACCGGCAGAAAGAGATCGACTCGCGAGCCGAACCTAATGATCCCCATTCGGTCGCCCTGTTTCACGCGCTCGCCGAGTTTGCTGTAAGTGACAATACGGCGCGCAATGAGTCCCGCAATCTGTCGCACGAGCACACCGTGGGTGGTACCGACTCGCGCCGTTCGATCCGAATCCGCCGGAAGGATTTCGATTCCGACCGACATCTGCTCGTTCTCGAGACTCGACTTCTCAGCGGAGGCGTTGAAGAACTTGCCCTTGTTGTAGTGGATGTAGGTCACGACGCCGTCGACTGGGTACCGGTTCACGTGCACGTTGAACACGTTCATGAAAATCGAAAGCCGGATCGCCCGCCCCTGCATGAAAGCCGGCTCGTCCACCTCGGTAATCATGATGAGCTTGCCATCAGCGGGAGCGACGACCAGCGACCGCCCACGCTCTCCTACTCGCTCCGGGTCGCGGAAGAAGTACGCGACCCAGAGCGCTAGCAGCAGCAGGACAAACGCCGCCAGCCATAGTCCCCACGACCGGCGGGACAAGGCGAAACCGAACGCACCCGCCGCGACGACCGCGGCGATCGCGATAAAAAGCAGACCTTCGCGTGCGAAGTTCAATGTGAGGCGTCAGGGTTGACCGAGCGGCCGGTGAGGCGACGATAGATGTCGAGGTAGCGCTCGCTCGTCGCGTCGATCACTTCTTTCGGCAATCGCGGTGGTGGATAGTTGCCATCCCATCTTCCTGCGCGTTTGTCCGCGTCGAGATAGTCGCGAAGGGGCTGCTTGTCGAAGCTGGGTTGCCCATGCCCCGGCTCATAAACATCGGCCGGCCAGAATCGCGAGCTGTCTGGGGTGAGCACCTCATCCACCAATATAACAACTCCTCCTGCCTCTGCGTTGTCCGCTGGCTCTCTCACACGGCCGAATTCGAACTTCGTGTCGGCGATGATTATTCCGCGCTCCGCGGCGATCGCGCGACCTGCTTCGTAGACGTCGCGCGACAATCGTTCCAGCTCTCCCGCCCATCGGTCGCCGATGAGGGAGCGCATCCGGTCAACGGTGATGTTCTCGTCGTGACCTTCGTCCGCTTTGGTGGCCGGGCTGAACAGAGGCGGATCGAGCCGATCAGACTCCCGCAGTCCTTTGCGGAGCGGCTCGCCGGCCAGGGTCCCGTGATCGCGGTACTCCTTCCAGGCAGAGCCCGAGAGATATCCGCGAACGACGCATTCGATGGGAAAAACGGTCGAGCGCCGGCACAGCATCGCCCGGCCCGCGAGCTCAAGCTCGTGATCGCGAAGCTGCGGTACCTCGCGCACGATTTCCGATATGTCCGCCGACAGCATGTGATGCTCGACCCTGGATTCGAGCTGCCTCAGCCACCAGGCGGTGATCTGCGTCAGGACCGCGCCTTTCTGCGGGATCGTCTCCGCCATCACGACGTCGAAGGCGCTGACCCGGTCTGTCGCGACCAGCAGCAGCCTCTCGTCATCCACGACGTACACATCGCGCACCTTTCCACGTCTGAACGGTTTGAGCGGCAGGGCGCTCGCCTCCATCAGCATCAGACGCGGAGCTCCTCGGCGCGGTCGGGCTTCGCCGTGTCGCCGGCGAACATTGGTGTGATCACATCGCGCAGAAACTCATCGACCTGCTCCGGTGCGCGGCCCACGAACCGCTTCGGCTCGATAGCACCCTCGAGGTCCTTGACCTTCACGCCGAATGATTTGTCTCGGCCAAGCCGATCGAGAAGATCGTTTGCCTCCGCGCCATTCTTGATGGCGCGCGCGGCCTCGATGCTGTGTTTTCTGATGGTCTCGTGCGCGATCTGTCTGTCCCCGCCCGCGCGCACGGCGCGCACGATCAGCTCCTCCGTCGCCATGAACGGGAGCTCCGCGGCGACGCGACGCTCGATCACAGCCGGGTGAACCTCCAGACCGCTGGAGACATTTGCCATCAGCAGGAGGATCGCATCCGTGGCAAGGAACATCTCCGGTATCACCAGGCGACGGTTCGCGCTGTCGTCGAGCGTCCTCTCGAAGTATTGAACGGCGTGGGTCTGATTCGCATTTCCCTCGAGGGAGTTCACGAATCGCGCGAGCGAAGCGATACGCTCCGAGCGCATCGGATTCCGCTTGTACGCCATCGCTGACGACCCGACCTGCTCGGCCTCGAAAGGCTCCTCCATTTCGCCGAACGACTGCAGCATTCGTATGTCGCCGCTGAACTTGGCGGCACTGGCAGCGAGCCCGGCCACTACCGACAGAACGAACGCATCGAGCTTGCGCGTGTATGTCTGCCCGGTGACCGAAAGAGGCGCGGCGAACGACATCTTCTCAGTCACGAGCCGGTCGAGAGCGCGCACTTTTTCATGGTCGCCCTCGAATATCTCGAGGAAGCTCGCCTGGGTGCCGGTCGTTCCTTTCACGCCACGGAAGGGAAGCGTTCTTCGGCGATAATCAATGTCCTCGATATCGAGCACCAGGTCCTGCATCCAGAGCGTTGCACGCTTCCCGACGGTCGTGAGCTGTGCGGGCTGGAGGTGCGTGTACCCGAGCGTCGGCTGATCCCGCCATTGCTCCGCGAACGCCGCGAGCGAGCGAAGGACGTCGAACGCGCGGCCGCGAAGGAGATCCAGCCCGCGACGCATCAAAATGAGATCGGCGTTGTCGGTGACGTAGGCGCTGGTGGCGCCCAGATGGATGAACGGCTTTGCCTTGGGCGCGACATCTCCGAAGGCGTGCACGTGCGCCATCACGTCGTGACGAAAACGCTTCTCGTACTTGGCGACGGCATCAAAGTCGATGTTGTCGAGATTCGCCCGCATCTGGCGAATCGCGTCCTCGGGGATCTTTACGCCCAGCTCGCGCTCGCCTTCGGAGAGTGCGAGCCATAGGCGACGCCACAGCCCGTAGCGCGTTGCCGGCGACCAAAGCTCCAGCATCGCCGCCGATGCGTACCGCTCCGCGAGCGGCGAGCTATATCGGTTCGTCACCACTACTGGAAGCTGAATTCAGTGGCATAGATCTGCCCGCCACGCTCGAAATACAGGCGGACGCCGCCGCGCCCGTAGGTCGTCAGAATCCGATTGACCGCATTCGCGTCCGGAGTCGGCGTGCGATTGATCTGCACGATGACGTCGCCCGCCTGAATGCCGATTTGCTGCTGGACCCTGTCGCTGACGCGATTCACCAGCGCGCCCTGCCTGCTCTGGATCTGGTACTGCGCGCGAATTGGAGGAGTGACGGAAATGAGCTCGATCTCGCGCAGGACGGTGACCCTCGGTGCATTCACGTCGGGGAGGTCCACCACCTGGACACTGACAGGCATCTCTCTTCCTGAACGCTTCACGACAATCGAATCGTTCTCACCGACCCGCAGCTCGAGAAGCTCCGCGTACCAATCGTAAGGATTGTGTAGCACTCTGGTGCGCGAGCGGATGATGACGTCGCCGGGACGAATTCCAGCGCGGGCAGCGGGGGAGCCGGGGACGACCGACGCGACGACGACACCCGCGTTGCCCACCGCGCCGGGCGTGCGCGACAGCTCCGGCTGGATTCCGATATAGGGACGCCTGACTACTCCGTGCGCGAGAAGGTCCTCGGCCACTCGGCGCGCACGGTTTATCGGAATCGCGAATCCGATTCCCACCGAGCCGCCGCTCGGCGAAAAGATGGAGCTGTTCACACCGATCACTTCGCCAGAGGCATTTACCAGTGGCCCGCCGGAGTTCCCGGGGTTGATCGACGCGTCCGTCTGGATCATGTCCACGTACACGCCGGCGCCTTCACTCGGTGTGGCGAGATTTCGCCCGGTGCCGCTCACGACGCCGGCGGTGACACTCGGCTCCGAGTTGGCGAGGATGAACCCGTACGGATTTCCGATTGCGATTGCCCACTCGCCGATCAACAGGTCGGTCGACGAGCCGAGCGGAGCAACCGGGAGATTCTTCGCGTTGATCTTGATGACCGCGAGGTCGTTCGTCTCATCGCTGCCGATCAGGCGCGCGGGATACGTCGTCCCGTCCCGCATCGCCACTTGAATGCGCGTCGCGCCGGCAACAACGTGGGCATTGGTGACGATGGCGCCATCCGAGCGGACTATGAATCCTGAGCCCAGTCCCGCGGCGGAGCGCTGACCCGAGCGCCCGCCGAAAAACTGCTCGAACACGTCAGCCGGTACGCGCTCGACGACCTCTGTCTGGACGGTCACGACCGCCGGAGCAACGCGCGCAACGGCATCGGTGATCGCCGTTCGGCGCGAGGAATTTACGGCGCCGGGTGTTGACTGAAGTGTTTGTGACTGCGCTCCTGAAGGCGAGCTCGATGCGCCCTGACACGCCACGAAAACCAGGGCGCTAAGCGAGCGTGCGAACCCGATCCTCATGAAGGAGTGCGGGACTTAGGTCGTTTCGCCAGATCGCTGAGGAAGCGATCGATGCCCTTATCGCTCAGCGGGTGGACGACGAGGGCGCGCAGCATCACGGGAGTAACGCACACTATGTCGGCACCGGCCGTCGCGCACTCGGCGAACTGAACCGCCGACTGCGGCGATGCGGCCATGACATCGCACTCCTCACCGCCGGCGTCGAGAACGTTTTTGATCTCGGCGAGGGCCTGCACGCCCGACTGACCGTAAGCCTCGAACTCCCCGAGAGTCACGCGCACGGCCGAGGCGCCGGCTTTGGCGGCAATGATCGCCTGAGCCGCGTTGAACACGAAAGTCGCGCAGATCACGACACCCTCGGCGCTCAACCTCGCCATGGGAATAAGTGAATCTTCGACCAACGGTATCTGCACTATGATGTGATCGGAGACCTTGGCGAGCTCGCGCGCCTCGGTATACATGTCCGCCGACGCGAGCGCGCCCACCGGCACACAGATCGGGAAGGCGAACTCCCGGGATATCTCTTCGAGCCTCTCCTTCGCGCTGGAGTCCGGTGCGTCGACGCTGAAGGCGACATGCGAGAACGCGACGCCGTCAGCGAGCCCGGCCGATGCGGCGTTCCTGATCTCATCGAGGTTCACGCTCTCGAGATAGATGTTCATTCAGTTTCCAGGTAAAGGTCTTTCGGATACTCAACCCGCTCAAGAAATAAAGCGTGTGGAGGAGCCGGCTGAGAGGCTTGACTGTTGTCTTCCTGCTTGAGGAGCTCCGCGATCACTTCCGGCTCACGCTTGCCTTCTCCCACTTCGAGCATGGTCCCGACCAGGAAACGGACCATGTGGTGGAGAAACCGGTTGGCCTGGATGTCGAAAACGAGCCCACCCTCTCGCTTACGCCAGGCAGCATGGGTGACGGTGCAGCGGTGATCGTCTCGATCGGGAGCCGTGCCTTTGACCGCGAATGCCCGGAAGCAATGGTCGCCTTCGACGGCTCGAGCGGCGGCTTCGAGGCGCGGAAAATCGAGCGGTTTCTTCCAGACCAGCTCGTGGGTCCGGCGAAACGGGGAAGATGCGAGATCGTCTGTGCCTACGTAGTAGCTGTAGCTGCGGGATATAGCGCTATAGCGAGGGTGAAACTCGTCACGCATTTCGAAGGCTGCCGTAATCCATACATCGTCCGGTAAAATGGCGTTCATCGATCGTCGCAGAGCGAGCGCGCTCCATTTCTCGGGCACGCTTGCTCCCGCGGCCTGCCCGCGCGCGTGGACTCCCGCATCTGTCCGTCCAGCGCCGACGACGGCGACGGGTACTCCACACAGTTTGGACACCGCCGCTTCGAGGACTCCCTGAACCGTCCGTTCACCAGGCTGCCGCTGCCACCCGGAAAAGCGCGCGCCATCGTAGTGCAACACGAGTTGCACGGATCGCGACAGCATCGCGTGAAATTATCCTCGCGAGACTCACTGTCAAGGAACGTAAAGCGTTGAATATGATTGACTTTCGCTGGTTGGCTGGTCAATGTGGAACCGCCGTCCGGAGTGTGCGGTATCCGACCACTCCGAGACGCTCACTCTAATGAAGACCGGCTGATCCCAAGATGGCCCCACGAACTCTTGCTGCACTCTCCACCGTACTCGCCTCGGCAGGCAACGTGTCCGAGGCGCTAAACGCGCTCAGCCAGGACATCGCTGAGCACGATCGCAACGGCAACATCGTGCTGTTCATTTACGACGCGCGTCGCGATCTCCTCGCCGAGCGTCTCATGCCGGCGCACGAAGGGATGA
>DASZZU010000024.1:0-5049 GCA_035544855.1 Gemmatimonadaceae bacterium
GATGGTTTCGACGCAGCCGCCCTAGTCGATGGCGACGTCGACGATAACCGCTCCTTGCTGCATCGTCTTCAGGTCCTCACGGCGAATGAGTCGCGGCGCGACGGCTCCGGGTATCAGAACCGCTCCGACGACCAGATCCGCAGTAGAGATCTGCTCTAGGATGTTATGACGATTGGAATAGATGAGTGTGACGTTGGCCGGCATCACATCCGACAGGTATCGGAGCCTCTCGAGCGATAGGTCGAGCACGGTGACCTTGGCCCCCAGCCCGGCGGCCATCTTCGCGGCGTTGATGCCGACGGTCCCGCCGCCCAGAATCACGACTTTGGCCGGAGCCACGCCCGGAACTCCGCCAAGGAGAACGCCGCGTCCGCCATAGAGCTTCTCCAGGTACTTGGCGCCTTCCTGGACGGCCATCCTGCCGGCGACCTCGGACATCGGAGTGAGAAGCGGGAGCTCGCGTGTCGGCAGCTCCACCGTCTCGTAAGCGATACAGATGGCGTCGCTCTTCAAGTGCGCGAGAGTCAGCTCCTTGTCGGCGGCGAAGTGGAAGTAGGTGAAGATCACCTGGCCCTTCTTCATCCGGGGCCACTCGGGCTTGATCGGCTCCTTGACCTTCATGATCATCTCGGCCTCGCGCCACACGGTGTCGGCGTCGGCGCCGATCTTGGCCCCGACCGATGTGTACGCCGAATCGAGGAAGCCGCTGCCTTCACCGGCTCCTTTTTCGATCATGACCGTGTGGCCGCCTGCGACCAGTGCTTCCGCCCCCGCGGGCACAAGGGCAATGCGATTTTCGTTTGTCTTTATTTCCTTCGGAACGCCGATCTTCATCTCAGAGTAGTCGAATGGAAAGTTGATGGTCCGCGCATTACGCCGCGGCCCGCGGACCGAGGCTCACGAGCGTCTGTCGCCCAGGTACGTAATACGTTTTGCAGATCTCCGCGACTGTTTGCGCATCGATCGCATCGATCAGAGCGAGCAGCTCGTCCAGCGTCCGATACGGCTCGCCATACAGCTCGGTGCCGGCGGCCCGGTACATTCGCGACGTCGGACTCTCGAGCGACAGTGTAATCTGTCCTTTCAGCTGGCTTTTTCCAGCGGTGATATCCTCTTCGCTCAGGCCCTCCGTCGAGAGCTTTTCCAGCTCCGCGTTGATCGCGTCGACTGCTGCCCGCGCGCTATCGGGAGTTGTGCCGACGTAAACGCCGTGCATGCCCGCGTCCTCGTGGAACGACTGAAACGAGTAAACAGAGTAAGCGAGACCGAGCTCTTCCCGGATTCGCTGAAAGAGCCGTGAGCTCATTCCGCCGCCAAAGAGCATCCCGATCATGGTCATCGCGTAGCGCCGCGGATCGCTGTGGGGGAAAGCGTCGCTCCCAATCACGATGTGGGTCTGGGCCGTTTCTCGCTCGAAGTGCACGGCGGCGGGAGTCTGCACGATTGGAGCCGGAGATCTGAGCGGCGCTAGTCCGCCACGCGGAACGTCAGCCCACCCAGTCGATTCCAGTGTATTCAGAAGATCATCGTGCTCGACGTTTCCTGCCGCGGCTACGACGATCTGCTCGGGATGATAGGCGCGCGAATGCAGAGCTCGAAGATCGGATTGCCCGAGCGCGCCCACAGTCTCCCGCGTACCGAGAATCTGGAAACCATACGGATGATTCCCCCACATCTGCGCGTTGTGGAGCTCGAAGACGAGATCGTCCGGCGTGTCGTCGACGGTGTTGATCTCCTCGAGCACGACTTTCTTCTCGAGCGCGAGATCGGAAGGGCGGAGAGTGGGGCGGAAGATCAGATCCGCGAGCACGTCAGCCGCCTGGGGAAGGTGCTCGTCCAGTACCTTGGCCTGATACGAAGTGTGCTCGCGCGACGTGTACGCGTCGAGCGAGCCGCCCAGTGTCTCGAGGGCGAGAGCGAGGTCTTTGGCGCTCCTCGTCGGCGTCCCCTTGAACACCATGTGCTCCAGCATGTGAGAGACGCCCATCTTGTCGGCGCTCTCGTGCAGCGACGCGGCGCGAACCCACGCCCCCAATGCGACCGACCGTACTCCCGGCATCGACTCCGAGAGTACGGTCAGTCCGTTCGCGAGAACGGTGCGGCGCAGATCAGAACCCGCGCACGGCGTCACGAGGCTCACTCGCGCGAGCGCCCTCCGCCACCACGCGAGCCGCTGCGCGGGCGCCGTGGCCTGTCGCCACGCTCCGAGGAGCGTTCGGACCTGCCGCCCTCTCCGCCATCAGCTTGTTCGCCCGACGCGCCGACTGTCGCCATTGCCGCGCCTTCTCCGCTGCCCTCCCCGCTCGACTGGCTCTCGCCTTCGGGCTTCGACACCAGCGCCTTCATCGAGAGACGCAAACGTCCGCGCTCGTCGCGCTCGAGAAGCTTGACCTTTACCCGGTCTCCCTTCTTCACGACATCCTCCGTCCTCTCGGTGCGGCCGTGCTTGAGCTCGGAGATATGAACCAGTCCTTCGGTTCCCGGCATGATCTCGACAAAAGCGCCGAAAGCCGTCGTGCTCTTGACGGTGCCTTCGTACGTCTCGCCGATTACCGGCTCGGCGGTGAGCGCCTGGATCATCTGGCGCGCTCTCTCCATCGCCTCTCCGCCCACGGCGGCGATCGTGACCAGTCCGCTGTCGTCGACGGTGACCTCCGCTCCGGTCTCGTCCTGAATCCCGCGAATCGTCTTCCCCTTCGGGCCAATGAGGTCGCCGATCTTCTCGGGGTTGATGTTCATCGTCACGATGCGCGGCGCATACGGCGAGAGATCCGACCTCGGCTCCGGCAGCGCCTTGCTCATTTCGCCGAGGATGTGCAGACGCGCTTCGCGCGCCTGCGCGAGAGCTTCCTTCACGATCTTCAGATCGAGCCCTTCGACCTTGATGTCCATCTGGATCGAGGTGATTCCGGTCTCGGTACCCGCGACCTTGAAGTCCATGTCGCCGAGGTGATCCTCGGTGCCGAGGATATCGGTGAGGACGGCGTACTTCTCCCCTTCCTTGATGAGTCCCATCGCTACGCCGGCTACAGAGGAGCGAAGCGGAACGCCGGCGTCGAAAAGAGCCAGTGAACCACCACAGACTGATGCCATCGAGGATGATCCGTTCGACTCGAGAATGTCGGAGACGATGCGGATGGTGTAGGGGAAATCCTCAAACGCCGGGAGCACGCCCTGAAGGGCACGCTCGGCCAGATTGCCGTGTCCGATCTCGCGGCGGCTGGTGCCGCGCATCGGTCTCACTTCACCCGTCGAGAAAGGCGGGAAGTTGTAGTGCAGCATGAACGACTTGGTCGTCTCGCCTGCGTCGTCGATGCTGTCGAGCCGCTGTACGTCGTTCGCCGTGCCGAGCGTGACAGCGACGAGCGCCTGAGTCTGTCCGCGAGTGAAGAGCGCAGAGCCATGGGCGCGCGGGAGCACTTTGGCGTCGATGGTGATCGGGCGAACTTCCTTGGTGCCACGGCCGTCGACGCGCTTGTTGGTGTCGAGCACCTGCGAGCGGAGCACGCGATACTCGGTGTCCTCAACGAGCGCCTTGATGTCCTTCGAGTTCTCCGGAAATTCAACGAGGAGCTGCTCGATCGCCTGCTTCTTCACGAGCTCGACCGCTTCTATGCGGGTATGCTTTTCCTTCTGGTTGATGGCTTCGGCAATCCGTCCCTTCACGAGCTCGTCGACGCGTGCCCTGATCTGGGGAACGATCTCCGCCTTGCTCCACTTCATCTTCTCGGCGCGACCCTGCTTGAGGAGCTCTTCCTGGAGCCCAATGAGCTCCTGGATGCCGCGGTGGCCGACGGTGAGCGCTTCCAGCGTATCCGCTTCGGTTACTTCGAGCGCGCCGCCCTCGACCATCATAATCGAGTCCTTCGACGCGGCGATGACAATGTCCATGTCGCTGTAGGGCAGCTGCTGGAAGGTCGGATTGAGAATCCACTTCTCCTGCACCCGTCCCACTCGCACGGCGGCGATGGGGCCCATGAACGGAATCCTGGACGAGTTGATCGCGTACGACGCGGCGACGAGCGCCATCACGTCTGCGTCATTCTCCTGATCGGCCGAGACGACATAGATGAAGACCTGGATCTCGTTCTTGAACCCTTCCGGGAAAAGCGGGCGGATCGATCTGTCGATGATTCGCGCCTTGAGGATTTCCGGGTCGGAGGGACGGCCTTCCCGCTTGATAAAGCCGCCGGGAATCTTGCCCGCGGCGTAGGCCTTGTCCTTGTACTCTACGAGGAGGGGGAAAAACGGGAGGGGACTTTCGGTGTCACTGACTGTTACTGCCGCGAGAACCATCGTCTCGCCGAACTGGACCACTGCGGACCCTGCCGCCTGCTTCGCCATGCGGCCTGTCTCGATGACGAGGCGTCTGCCGGCGAAAGTTCTTTCGATGCGTTGCATATGTTGTGTTGTTGTCTCTGTGTATCGCAAACCGCGCGGAATCGCATTGTGCGCCGCGCGGTGAGATCAAAGAGCCAGATTAGTACCGGAGTCCAAGATCAGCGATGATCTTGCGGTAGCCTTCGAGATCCGTACGCCTCAGGTAGTCGAGGAGACGGCGCCTTCTACCGACCATTTTGAGCAGCCCGCGACGGCTGTGGTGATCCTTCGCGTGGGTGCGGAAGTGGTCGGTCAGATAGTTGATTCTTGCAGTGAGAAGTGCGACCTGAACTTCGCTCGAGCCGCTATCGTCTTTATGCGTGCGGTACTTCTCTACGGTAGGTGTTTTCTCGAATGCCATTTGGATTTGATCTCGCGCCGGCTCGTTTGCCGGCGCGGGTACCTGGTTCTTAAATCGCTGTAGCCTTGTAACTTAGCGGGCGAGGGGAAACAAGTAAAGGCACCGGCTACTATGCACCCGGACGCCCCGCCCCGTTCAGTTCCGAAAACCCGGTTCGCGCGTCATGAGAACGACCTTAATCGGGAGTCCGGAGTGTTTTTTCGAGGAGCGGCGTTGCTCGGCCTGTTGTCCCTAGTCCATCCATTTCCAGAGAAGACCCTGCTCGACGGTTCTGCCGTGCCTTGCGCGGATTCAAGAGAGACAACATC
>DASZZU010000025.1:0-10802 GCA_035544855.1 Gemmatimonadaceae bacterium
GACGCCATCGACGCGTCCGCGCATCGCTCGCACGGCGGTCTCGATCCCGTGCTTGTCGGCGTAAGATCTCGAGATCAGAAGATGAAATCCGTGTCGCTGCGCGGTGTCATCCATGCCGCGGATGACTTCGGAGAAGAACTCGCCATACAGGTCGGGAAGAAGGACGCCTAAAGTCTGGGTCTTGCTCGTGATGAGGCTGCGCGCCCCGTTGTGTGGGACGTAGCGCATCCTGCCGGCGACTTCGCGAATGAGTCGCCCAGTCTCTTCACTTACCGGTCCGCTGCCGTTGAGAACCCTGGAGACGGTGGCGACGGACATGTTCGCTTCACGGGCGACATCCTTGATCGTGACCATTCTCCTCGCGGGTTGCTGGCCGATCGTCTGTAGAACCTCCCAAATATGTAATCGTTTACACAGAGGGCGCCAGAGACAGGTTTTGGCACCCTTTTCGAGGGCGCTCCCTTCCCTCGCCGCGATGGCGCGTTGAACTTTCGCGGGTGAAATATCGGCATATCGTCCGCTTTATTACTCTGGCCTCCGTCCGGCATATCGCCCGCTTTATTACGCTCGCCTCCTCCGCAGGCCTGCTCACAGGCTGCCGGCAGGTCGCGCCCGCGTTCGGGCCCGACATTCCGTTCGCCCGCCAGAACGCGGAAGAATTCTTTTTCTCCATCGGCTCGCGCTTCACCAACATCCAGCGACCACCGAGGATCATCCACGCGAGAGCGCAGTTCGGCCACTATGCGCTGACGCCGTCCGGAGTCTACAACGACACGACGATATGGCTGGCCATCGGCGCGGACAGCGCGCGACTGTTCGGGGACGAAGGAGTCTTCTCGGTCGATCGCTACATCGTGACCGCCAAACTCTCGACGACCCCGCCCGATGCACTGACCGAGTCGCGCGAGATCGTCCGCCTGCGGAAGCTCACCGGCAACGAATACGAGTGGTTCACCAACGTCGATGTGGCGCTGGGACGAATCCAGGCGAAGAGCATTTCCGACGTGCTGGCAGCGGGACTCGCCGCCGGCGAGGGAAGATCGCCGGCGATCCGCGCTGATTACAACACCAACTTCCCGCGCACCACCGCCGCGCTGGGACGGCTGTTCACGCTCGACACCCTGCGAGCTACGCCCGACAGCGATGGGGCCACGACCTACGAGCTCGCCATCCGCTTAACGCCCGAGATTCTCAAGGCGACGATGCCCCACTACTCGGCGTACATCGACAAGTACGTCAGCAAGGGCAAGTACCGCATCACCCTCACCGACAAGACGGGCGCTCGGTGGTTCGACGCGTGGGCCGCCAACTATTACATGCACTTCAAGGTGCGGAGCAGAGGCGGACACTTCGCGCCGCTCGAGGGTGCGGTGAGACAGATGCCTGAAGCGCTCACCATTCGGGTAGACATGTCGATGAAGATCCTCGTATTCACGGTCGGGTGGACCGAGATGATGGGCGACTTCGAGTTCATCAACACTCCGCACGAGCGCGGCTGGTCGATGCGATTTGCGAAGGACCCGAACTGGACGCTGCCCCCAACAGTCGGCTTCCTGCTCAAGGCGCCGCTTCGGAGGCCGTTCCAGGGTCCGGGCATTCCAGTGCGATTCTCGATCAGGGACAACCCGGGCTCGCAGACGCTGCTCAATCGGCGCGGCACGCTCGTCGTGCAGGAGAGCGGGATTCTTCGATTCCTGAATCGCCTGAGCGGAACAGCAGTTGGCGATTTCCTCGGCCCCTCCGAGAGAGAGGCAAACCGTTTCAATGCGGATGCGTTTCGGGCTTTGCGGCAGGACGTGGCGGCGATACTACAATAGAAAGGGCTTGAGAGAAAGCGCTTGAGCCAGCGGTTTCCCCTGTCGCCCCAACCGTAACACGCCGTTAAGTTTCCGAGCGAAAGCCGCTGGCCCGCTGTAGATTCGCGGGTGAGGGTAAGCCCTTACTCGGCTTTTTGCCGACCCAATCGCCTGGTACACGACAACCTGAATTCGAGATGATGTCATGACGATGACGACGACCGACAATCTCGCAATTGCACGCAAGTACCTCGAAGCCCTGGAGAATCGCGCGGAAGGAAGCGCCCTCGCGGAGTTCTTCACCAATGACGTCGTCCAGGAAGAGTTTCCCAATCGACTACAACCGATCGGCGTCCATCGCGAACTGAACGTGATTCTGGATGCCGCGAAGAAGGGCAAGAAAACGCTCAGAGCTCAGAAGTTCGACGTCCTGAATGCGATCGTCGACGGAGACAGCGTTGCGCTGGAGATTCACTGGAGCGGTTATCTCGCTGTGCCCGTTGATACTCTCCCGGCAGATTCCGAGATGCGCGCTCATCTGTCGGTGTGGCTGGAGTTTCGCGACGGCAAGATCTGCCGACAGCACAACTACGATTGCTTCGATCCGTGGTGGGTATAGACTCGCCGGCGTAAAATGCTTCGGCGCGTCACGTTACGCGGGAAGCCTACCGACCCTCCGGGCACCATCGCCTACGCTCGGTTCCAGAAAACAGAAACGCCGCAATCCCGAGGGAGTTGCGGCGAATTTATTTGGCGGTCTCCCGCCAATCGTGCCACGCGCGCCGTCATTGGAACTCTACGTCCTACCGAGCGGCGGCGGGCAGCTAATCAATTGTCTAAAGCGAGTGGAGCTGAGGGGGATCGAACCCCTGACCTCTGCAGTGCGATTGCAGCGCTCTCCCAGCTGAGCTACAGCCCCGCGACTCACGCGACGGACCGTCCTCGAACCAGTCGGGCTGATCCGTCGCACCGGACCAAAAGCAAAAGCCCCGCGGAACAACGCGGGGCCGCTCTTATCTCAAGCTAGCGGATCCGCGTCTGAAGTCAAGACCCAAACTACGTCCCAGGCCTGTAACTCTATACCCGACCATAGGATACATGGTGGGCATACGGGGATAGGACGATTGGCTCGGCATACGGTAACAACCGCTGTGGAGACATCCGAGGAGGGGGGTGGCCCTCTTTTGGGCCGCCATATATTACGCCCGCATGTCGCTCTCCATTCGCTTTCTCGGAACCTCCGCGTCACGACCAACGGTCGAGCGCAACGTCTCGTCGCTCGCCGTGATCCGCGAAGGCGAGACGCTGATGTTCGATTGCGGCGAAGGCACTCAGCGGCAGATGATGCGTTACGGAATCACCTTCGCGCTGTCCGACATTTTCTTCACGCACATGCACGCCGACCACATGCTCGGCCTCACCGGCTTGCTGCGGACGCTCGCGCTCCAGGGTCGGACCGAGCCGATGAATGTCTACGGACCTGTCGGCTGCGAGAAGCTTCTGTGGCGCGCCATCACCCTCGGCAGCGAGAAGCAGCACTTCGAGATCAAGATCGTCGAGCTCACCCCGGAGGCGCCGCTCAAGAGAAATGGATATTCGGTGATTCCGTTTCCCGTCGAGCACGGCGACAGGAGCGCGATCGGGTATCACATCGTCGAAGAGACGAGACTGGGGAGATTCAATCCCGAGAAGGCTCGCGACCTCGGCATTCCGGAAGGACCGTTATGGGGAAAGATCCACAAGGGCGAGACGGTGACGCTTCCGGATGGCAGAACGATCGAGCCGTCCGAGCTCGTCGGACCGACGAGACCGGGACGACGCATCGTTCTCACTGGCGATTCGCGACCCTCTGAAGGGACGATTGCTGCCGCGACTGGCGCCGACGTCCTCGTTCACGAGGCGACGTTCGCCGAGGAGGAAGCACCGCGGGCGCTGGAGACCGGACATTCGACTGCACGCGAAGCCGCCGAGGTCGCGCTGAAGGCCGGCGTGAAGAAGCTCGTGCTTACTCACGTCTCCGCGCGCTACTCTCGCGACACGTCCGAGCTCGAGCGTGAGGCGCGCGAGGTTTTTCCAGCCACGGTCATCGCGCGGGACGGCATGGAGATCGATATCCCATTCGAGACGAGCGCGCAGCCTTAACGCTCGCGCGCGGCAAATTCTCGAGCCGCTGCCCGGCGTTGTGTGCGCACTCTTCTCGAGCGTGGAGGTCGGGACATGCCGACTCGCGCGCTGAGTGGCTGGGCCGCGCGGACCAACCGCTGCTGTGATATCTCACGGGTAGTCGGAGGGGGTCCTGCGTAGCGGCTTTTCAAAACGAGCGACCAAGGAGACCGGCGCCGGAGCGCGGAGCGCGAAGGCGCGTAGTTGGGCTCCGCCCGAGCGAGTGTAGCCGCGAAGCAGGATCCCCTCCGACGAACCAGCGAAACGATCCAGAAAAAGCCACTTGACCCGGAGCCAGTCAAGCGAGCAGAGTAAGAGGCATGGAAAAGATCTTCACGGTAGAGGAAGCGAATCGCACTCTACCACTGGTTAGCAGGATCGTAGAAGATCTCGTGCGCGAACATAAACTCTGGGAAGACAAAGTCCGCGAATTCGAGCTGGCCACCGTCGGCTCTAGTCCCGAGCATCCCGACGCAATCGCGGAGCTACTCCAGATAGAAGCGCAGCGCCTCGCCACCGACATCGAAGGCTATATTGCCGAGCTCAACGACCTGGGCGTCATCTGCAAAGGGATGGGAACAGGGCTCGTTGATTTCCGCGGGCAGATCGATGGGCGCGACGTCTTCTACTGCTGGAAGCTGGGCGAGGCCAGCGTTCTATATTGGCACGAGGTCGACGCGGGATTCGTCGGCCGGCAGCGTCTGCATCCTCTGGCGCTGACATCTCACTAAGGAAGCCCCCCCATGGCAAGACAGATAAGACCGTTTCGCGGACCCGACGGCACGAACTGGGGCGTCGAGGTGCAGGTCCCGGGCGCGAGCAACGCGATGATCGTCTTTCATCATCCCGGCGGCAAAACCACGAGGCTCGATCGCTACGCCTGGGACATCTGGACCGGCCCGGAATCGCGAAGCGTCACTTCGCGCGTGGCGCCGGAGAAAGTGATGCAGTCGCTCACCGACGAGAAGCTGCGTCTGCTCTTCCGTCGCTCGATGCCCATCTCGAATCCTCGCCCGCTGATCGATCGCGCCTCGTAAGCGCAATCCGTATCGTTACGGCTTCTTGAGCCGAGCCCTTTCCGACATCCGCTCCTGCAGTCTGCGCTCGCGCCTCGCCCGCGCGGCTTCGTACCGGCGAACCTCGTCCGGCGTCTCCGGCTTGAGCGGCGGCACCGGAACCGGTCTTCCATCTCGATCGACGGCCACGAAGGTCAGGTAGCACGAATTGGTGTGACGGTGCACACCCGTCAGCAGATTCTCGGTCTCGACCCGCACGCCGATCTCCATTGACGTCCGGCCCACGTAGTTCACGCTCGACTTCATGATCACGAGATCGCCGACGTGAATCGGCTCGCGGAAATCCACGCGATCCACAGACACCGTCACGCAGGCGAGCCGCGCGTGCCTGATCGCCGACACCGCGGCGGTGGTATCCATCATCGAAAGCATCACGCCGCCGAACACGTGACCGAGCACGTTCGCGTGCTGGGGCATCATCAGCTGCGCGGTCTCGTGCTGCGTCTCGCGCACCGGGCGTGGGGCACCGCGCGAATTCGAAACCGTCGACTGCTCCGCAGAGCGCGTGGAGGCCTTGAAGGAGCTCGGGCCCTGCGCGGCTCGCGTTGATTTCGAGCGGCTCACGTCTGCCGTCCCGATGTCGCTCGTTTGGCGGATTTCGCGTGCTGCTTGCGCGATACCTGCTGGATCCTTTCCCCGTACGCGGTGGCATCGTTGAACGCCCGCGAGAGAGCGTGTCTGGTCTTGGGATCCACCCTCGGCCTGTCGAGCCAGAAGATCTGCACGTAGCTCGATCCGATCAGGCCGAGTCTCCATTCGCGTCCGCGATGATCCCGCAAGGCGAGTGTGTTCGCCTTGTGCGTGGAATCATAATGCGAGACGACGTCGTATCCGTCGTGCCGCCATCTCCGGTTCACCAGGCCGCCTTCTCCCACTGCTTCCTGGACCGTCGTGTCACGCAGCATGCGGTCGAAGGCGACGGACTTCCCATTGCGAAGATCGATCACCGCGCGCGTGGTGTCATCCTCACCGTGCTCGTCGGCGTGCTCGATCGACACACGGTGCTCGAGCGCGACGTAAGGACCGAGGACATTGAGGATGTCCGTCTCTCCGACCGCGGTGACCTCAACGTCGTCGTCGGGGTCGTCGTCGGGTCGCAGAAGCTTGGCGCGCGGATGCTGCTGGTGATACGCGTCCGACAGTCGGACGATCGTCGTATCGTCGTAGATGACCGCGGAGTCGCCCGTCGCGAGCTCGCGGCGAAACACGCGCTCGCCGCTGAACAGCGCTTTCGGGAAGGAGCGGTCGATCTCACTGACGAAGATCTCGTAGTAGCGGCCTCCAGTGCGCGCGAGAATGAGCGGTGAGCCGCGGATGCGGAGACCCGAATTGTCGCTTCGTACCCAATAGGTCTGATCTCCGGCGGATACCAGGAATTCCGCATTGGGCGGTGGCGGCGGCGGGAGAGTGCAGCCGCCGAGGAGGACCAGAAAGAGCAGTTGGGGATATCGCATCGCAGCGAAATATACCGGATTCAGCTACAGCGTTTCTCGCTGGAGCTATTAGATTCCAGCGTTCCGTCTTTCCTCCAAAGAACAGAATGTCCCCGAACAAGCTCACCACCATCGCGCTCGCGGCGGCAGCAGCGATAGCCTGCTACGGCGCGTACGATGCATCCGCCGCAAAGACAACCGCAGGGAAGCCGGCGCTCCTCGCGCGCGCTGATACTGACACTATAGTCCGTGCGCCTCTGCCCGCGCCCTTGCACCCGACGCCGCCAGTGCTCGATTCGCTAATGAAGGGCACGCTCCCCGTGCGCGGCTTGTACGTCTTCCGCTTCGCCGTCAATCCCCGACGTATGAAGCATCTGCTGGCGATCGCGGATTCGACCGAGATCAACGCCTTCGTCATCGACGTGAAGGACGAGTTCGGACTCAGCTTCAATCCCAGCGATCCACTGCTCAAGAAGAACGCGGGGACAGAGAGCAAGGCCACTCATCTGGCCGCTGTAGTCGATACGATTCGGGCGCACGGGATTCTGCCGATCGCTCGCATCGTCGTCTTCAAGGATTCAGTCACCGCGCGGAACAATCCCGATCACACGATCAGGAAAGCCGACGGGACGGCCTGGCGCGACAAGAAGGGACAGACGTGGGTGAATCCCTACGCGAACGCGATCTGGGAGTACAACTTTCGCGTCGCTGATGAAGCGATCAAGATGGGATTCGGCGAGATCCAGTTCGATTACATCCGGTTCCCCGAGCCTTACAGGAGCCTGCCTCCCCAAGTCTTCCCCGAGCGGAACGGACGCAACAAGCCGCAGGTGCTCTCTGAGTTTCTGACTACTGCGCGTGAGCGCTTCGCCAAACAGGGCGTTCGGACGACGGCCGACATCTTTGGCCTAGTCACGACTGTCGGTGGCGCGCTCGAGGTTGGGCAGAAGTGGGAGCCGATCTCACAATCGGTGGATGCCGTGCTGCCGATGGTCTATCCGTCTCACTATCCGCCCGGCTCGTTCCAGCTGCCGCACCCCAATGCGGATCCTTACGACGTCATCCACATCGCCATCTCACGCGCCCGCGAGCGCGACGAGAAGTTGGGCATCAAGGGTGAGCACGTGAGGCCGTGGCTGCAAGCGTTCAGCCTCGGTCTGCCGAAGTACGGTGCGCACGAAATCGAGGAGCAGAAGCGCGGAGTCTACGACGCTGGTTACGATGGCTGGGTTCTGTGGGAGCCGGGCTCGCGGTACGACAAATTCATTCCGGCGCTCGAGAAGACGCTCGTGTCTCGGAAGAAGAATCCGCCCGTGCCCCGACCTGCGAATCGGTTGGATTAGGTGCGGCGAACGCCGCGGCGTCTGGATCGCGGCGCAATCTAAACGCCGAGAGAGTCACTACTATATTATGCCCGATGATCACCACCGCCTCGATTTCCGGAATGACCTGCGCGCATTGCGTTCGCGCGGTGTTCACTTCCCTCGCGGGAGTGGCGGGAATAAAGCGGGCTGATGTCACCATCGGTCAGGCGATAATCGAGCACGACGGCACCGTAACACCCGAAGAAATCCACGACGCGATCGCGGTGGCGGGATACACAGTCGGCGATACGAGGGACGATCGCCGCACTCTTCCTCTCGCGCCATGAAGACTCCCCCGCATAACAAGCGCGTTGAGGAAGACGAGGAGCCGGCGATTGCCGCCCTGGTAGGCCCGGACATCCTCGTGATGCTCGAGGAGAGTCCCGAAGCAATTCCTGCCGAGACCGAGGAGCTCCACCCGAAGGACCTTGCCAGCATGGCAGAGGGACTTCCTCGCGAGATGGTGGCGCCTTTCCTCTCGGCGCTATCGGTCGAGCGCGCTGCCGATGTTCTCGAGTACCTGAACGAGGATCTCCGCACCGAGGTTCTCGAGACGATGAGCGCGCGGCAGGCCGCCGAGCTCGTCACGGAGATGACTCCGGACGACCGCGCCGACACACTGGAGGACCTCGAGGCGGAGAGCGCCGAGGAGATTCTCTCCGAGATTCCGACGGCCGAGCGTGTCGAGACAGAGAGACTGCTTGCCTACGAGCCGGACACCGCCGGCGGGCTGATGACGACGGAGTTCGTCTCCGTCTCGGAAGACACTCCGGTCGACGAAGCGCTGGCGGCGGTGCGGCGGATTGCGAGATCCGAGCGGCGCGAGGCAATGAATGCGATCTACACGACTGATTCAGCGGGACGACTGCAGGGCGTGATGTCATTGCGCGAGCTCCTCGCCGCTCCTGAGGGCGCAAAGGTCTCGGACATCGCCTGGGAGGAAGTGCAGACTGTTCCGGTAACGGCTGACCGCGAAGAGGTCGCGCGCCTTACTCGCGAGTACGATCTCGTCGCGGTTCCGGTCGTCGACAAGAATGGCGTGATTCAGGGAGTCGTTACGGTCGACGACGTCATCGACGCACTGGTGGAAGAGCACACCGAAGACGTTCAGCGTTTCGGCGGGATGGAAGCGCTCGATGAGCCTTACACCCAGATCGGATTCTTCTCCATGATCAAGAAGCGCGCACCCTGGCTCTCCGCGCTTTTTCTGAGCGAGATGCTGACGACATCAGCGATGGGACACTTCCAGGACGAACTCGCGAAAGCCGTGGTGCTCGCGCTCTTCATTCCCCTCATCATCAGCTCAGGTGGGAACTCCGGCTCTCAGGCCACGTCGCTCATCATCCGCGCTCTCGCGCTGCAGGAACTCCGGCTACGCGACTGGTGGAAGGTCGCGCTCAGAGAGCTGCCATCGGGACTCGTGCTCGGACTCATTCTCGGACTGATGGGCATCATCCGCATTCTGTTGTGGCATCATCTCGGTATCGTGCACTACCCGCATCCGAACCTGCTGGCGCTCACGATCGGTGTCGCGCTCATCGGCGTGGTCGCGTTCGGTTCTCTCGCCGGCGCCATGCTGCCCTTCATCCTGCAGCGACTCGGCTTCGATCCCGCGAGTGCGTCGGCCCCCTTCGTCGCCACTCTCGTCGACGTCACCGGGCTGTCGATCTATTTCTACGTCGCGCTTTTGATTCTTCACGGGACACTGCTCTAGCTTCTAATCCGCCTCGCCAGTTGCGCTACTTGACGACGGTATGGTAATCAAAGCCGATTCGCCCCGGATGCAAACAGACGGCGCGCATATGCTGTGGCGGAAATCGTATAGCGCGCTAGCTTAACCGACGGCGTAGAGCGCCATACCAACAACAGGAGTGCGTAGCATGAATACCACGATTCAAAAGCTTGCAGCGGTTTTCGGAGTCGTCTTCATCCTCATCGCGATCGTCGGCTTCATTGCGCCGGGTGGAATGGCGATGCAGCCCAGCGATCCCGCGACCGCCGCGAAAGCGCTCGGGATCTTTCCCGTCAATAATCTGCACAACGTCGTGCACCTGCTGTTCGGAATCTGGGGCCTCGTGGCTTCGAGAAGCTGGGCGGGGTCGAAGCAGTTCATGACGGTCGGCGGAATCATTTACGCACTTCTGATCGTCGTCGGCTTCCTTTCGCCGACAGGCTTCGGGCTCGTACCACTTGGCGGAGCTGACATCTGGCTCCACGCTGTCCTAGCCATCGCGATGCTCGGGATCGGCTATACCGCCAAACCGGCTGCCGCAGCTGCTACTGTGTAGCGCCGACGGTCGCGGTAACTGAATCAGCAGGCAACGCGGCGCCCCCACCAGTGGGGCGCCGTTTTGCTTTGTCGGGAGGCGCAACGCTCGACACGATCCCCTGCTCGAGCCAGGCGTGCTCTCCGCGCAGAACTTCCATCGCGACTTTGTACAGCGCGGGATCGTTCGGACTAAAGAGCTGGTCGAAGTGCGACTTGATGCGCTCGCGCGCTTCAATGCAGAACGCATCGGCAAGCGTAACCGCTTCGGGCCGTCCCTGCTTCGACAGCATCTGCGCCCGCGAGCACGCCGCCGACATGGCAAACAGCTCGGCGCCGATGTCCACCGCCCGGAACAACACCATCTGCCTGCGCTCGAGCTTGGGACCGAACCGCACCATCGCGTGGAAGATCGACCTGCCGAGGTGGCGCGTGGTGCGCTCGATGTAGCGGACGTGACGAGCGAGCTTGCCGAACTCGCCGTACCTCTTGAATCTCGCCGCGCTGAGCCAGCGCGACGGGTACCACGTCAGATAGAAAGGCGTCGCGTTCACCATCGCCGCGAGCTTCTCTTTGAAAGACGACTCGGGGTTGACGATGTTGAAGGCGAGCTTGAAGTGGTGATCGACTGCTTCCCGCGCGATGAAGAGCCGCATGATTTCCGACGATCCTTCGAAGACGAGATTGATGCGGAAATCGCGCAT
>DASZZU010000026.1:0-21356 GCA_035544855.1 Gemmatimonadaceae bacterium
AGAACGATGTCCGCGCCGGCGGCGCGGGCCTCCTGCACCGCTTGCTTCACTGCTGGAACAATGTCGCCAAAGCGAAGTCGTCCTCTGATGTTCTCTGCGTCCCACAAGGTCACGCCGGGCGTCGTCGCGCCGACCACACCGACCTTGATTCCGCCGCGATCGATGATCGTCCACGGACGGTATGCGTGCACGCCTGCTGAATCGACGCGGTAAGTATTCGCTGAGAGGAACGGAAACGTCGCCTGCCTCACCGCGGTGTCGAGGTACGGCACCCCGTAGTTGTACTCGTGATTCCCGATCGCCGAGGCGTCGTAGCGCATTGCGTTCATCGCCGCAATGATGGGATTTACGCGGCTGGTCGACCCCTTCGCCGCGACATAAGCCAGCGGATTTCCCTGAAGCAGGTCGCCGGCATCCAGAAGTATCACCCGACCAGGATTGGCTGCTCTCACCGAATCCACGACCGTCGCCACGCGCGTGAGGCCGCGAATTGTCTCGGGCTGATTTGCGTAGTAGTCCCAGGCTGTTATGCGTCCGTGCACATCCGTCGTCGTAGCGATGACGAGGTCTATCGGCTGGGTCGAGCGCGGCAGCTGCGCTGGCGCACAGGCCAGGGCGAGCAAAAGAGCGACGGATGAGCGCCGGAATTTCATGTAGTTGGGCAATCCCTTTGTCTCTATATGATCTGCAAAGTTACCCGCGCGTCCCCCGCCGAGGGAGTGCAACCTTATCGTAACGTGTTCGTGACAAATGGCGAGTTGACGCCGTGTCGCTGGAACGGACACCTTGAAGCGTGACCGAAACAGCCGCCTCCGCTGAGCGGGTACTCGTCGTGGACGATGAGCCCGACATTGTGGCTCTCGTCGCCTATCATCTCGCGAAATCCGGGTATTCAGTCTCTACCGCAGCCAGCGGACCCGAGGGGCTCGCCGCTGCGCGCCGCGAAAAGCCGGCGCTCGTGGTCCTCGACCTGATGCTGCCTGGCCTATCCGGCCTGGAAGTGATGCAGGAGCTCAGAGCCGACCCCAACACCGCACGGATCGCCGTGCTCATGCTCACCGCCCGGCGCGAAGAGCGCGACCGCATCAAGGGACTGACACTGGGCGCCGACGACTATCTGACGAAGCCCTTTAGCCCTCAGGAGCTGGTTCTTCGAGTTGCCGCGATTCTGCGACGGGCAAAAGCGGGACAGGAAGATGCTGGAGACATCAAACAGCTGGGGCCGCTCCGAATCGACAGCACCGCGCACCGTGTCACGGTCGATGGCCGCGAGATTGATCTCACTCCGACCGAGTTCAAGCTGCTGTTGCTGCTCGCCGAGCGGAAAGGAAGGGTCCAGCCGCGGAATCTTTTGCTGGAAATCGTCTGGGAGGCGGCGCCCGACATCCAGACTCGCACGGTCGACATGCACGTGCAGCGCCTCCGCGCCAAGCTTGGCGAGGCGGGAGATCTGATCGAGACCGTGCGCGGCTTCGGGTACCGGATTAAGAACGTCGCCGACCGCTCGTGAAGCTCGCGCACCGGCTGCTTCTTCAGTCGCTCGCGATCGTTGCGGTGATGGTTGTGTCGGTGGTCGTCATCATCGACAATCAGCTCCACTCGAGCATCACCGATCAGACGATCCACGATCTCGCCGGCGAGGCAAGGCTGCTGGCCGCGCAGTGGAAGCCCGGCGTCGACGCGGACTCGCTCGCCGATGAAGCCGGTGTGGCGACGGGTCACCGTATTACCCTCATCGATTCCGCCGGCCACGTCGTCGGGGATTCCGAGTTCGATGGACCAGCGCTTCAACGCCTCGAGAATCACAGCAATCGCCCTGAAGTGATTGCCGCGCGAACAAACGGGCTCGGATCGGTGCGCCGCATGAGTCCGTCAACCGGCGAGGAGAGGGTCTACGTCGCGGTAAAAGCGCCGCCCGGCGTCGCGCGCGTTTCCGTCACTACGCGCAAGGTGGAGGAGATATTCGGGCGCGCTCGAAACGGTGTCATTGTGGCGGGCTTGATATCCTTTCTTCTCGCGGCAATCCTCGCTGTGCTTTTTTCCCGTGCGGTCTCCAAGCCGATTACCAATTTGCGAGATGTCGCGCGCTCGATAGCGGCCGGAGAGCGGCGCCGCCACCCCGCCCTTTCGGCGCCCGGCGAAGTTGGGGATCTCGCCGACGCCATTTATCGTCTCGACGAGCAGCTGGAGGCGCGCATGGGTGCTCTTGCCGCGGAACAGTCGATCCTTTCCGCCTTGGTCGAGACGCTCAACGAGGGAGTAGTCGCGATCTCTCCGGCGCATGAAGTCGTGCGAATCAACGAGACCGGGCGACGTCTGCTTTCGATCGATCGCCCGATTCCGTTCGGCATCGACTATCTCCCGCGTGAAATCACGCTCCGCAGCGCCATATCGCTCGCGTTGAACGGGACGGAGACCGAGCCGGAGGAAGTAGTGATCGGCGGCAACACAATGTCTCTCACCGCGCGTCCACTGGTAAACGGCGGCGCGGTCGTCGCTCTCTTCGACCTGACAGCAATCAGAAAGCTCGAAGCGGTGCGTCGGGATTTCGTTGCCAACGTCTCACACGAGCTTCGCACTCCGCTCACGATCGTCGGGGGATTCGCCGAGACCCTTCAGGATCCGGACATTCCTCCCGAGAGGAGAACCGAGTTCGCTCAGACGATCTACACCAATACCCAGCGCATGCAGCGCATCGTCGATGAGCTGCTCGATCTCTCCCGAATCGAGTCGGGTCACTGGAAGCCCAGGCCACAGGCGGTGAAAATCGCCGATATGGCCACGGAGGTCTTTGCGCGCGTCTCGGTGGCTGCCACGAACAAAGGCGTTAGCCTCGAAACAGAGATAGACCAGACCGCGAGTGTCATCCACGCCGATCGAACCGCCCTCGAGCAAATCCTTTTGAATCTGGTGGAGAATGCTTTGCGCCATACCGGTGAGGGCGGGGGTATCACCATCGAGACAGCGGCGGCGAGGAACGGTGTTCTTCTGGAGGTTCGCGATACGGGGGCCGGGATACTTCCCGAGCACCTCCCCAGAATCTTCGAGCGGTTCTATCGCGCGGATAGTGGCCGGTCGCGCGAGGCCGGAGGCACGGGACTGGGCCTGGCGATCGTGAAACACATGGTCGAAGCTCACGGCGGATCCGTGACCGCCGACAGTGTTGTAGGGTCAGGAACCACCATCAGAATCTTTTTCCCGGCGATCGTCACAATGGCTCAGTCGTGACACAATCTTTACGTCCGATGTGAATATCTGTGACACGATTGTGAGAGCTTTGAGTGCGACAATTTCCTCACACGGAGCCATAAGTGATCAAGACCGTCCGCAGAATTGCCGTTGCCCTGCCAACGGCAGCGATCCTTGCAGGTATCGCCGCACCGCTAGTACTCGCTGCACAGCAACCGACGGACACCACCAAGCCTGCTCCCCAGCCAGCTCCGCCCGCTATTGTATCAGTTCCGGTCGATTTTTCCGGAGTGCTGTACGCCAACTTCCAGTACCGCGGCGACAAAGGACCTTCAAAGTCGCAGAACAAGTTCGATCTCGAGCGCGCGTATCTGACCTTCAGGATGCCGGCGGGAGATCGCGCCAGCATTCGCGTCACCGCCGACGTTTTTCAGCAGACCACCGCGCCGAACGACGCGTTCTACAGAGGCTGGGTGATCCGTGTCAAGTACGCTTATCTGCAGTACGACTATCTGAAAACCGCCAGCTGGAACGGCGTGGTTCGCGGCGGACTGATACACAACGTCGTAATCGATCACATGGAGTCTTTCTGGCCACGATGGATCTCGTTGACTCCGGTCGAACGCTCTGGATTCTTTTCATCATCCGACGCTGGGGTGGGCACTCTGATTACTCTTCCGAAGAAGTTCGGCGAGTTTTACGCGACGATCGTGAACGGACCGGGGTACACGTCGCGCGAAACCGATCGCTTCAAGGACTATGCGGCGCGTCTTTCCATCACGCCATTGTCGGGATCGAGCAACAAGGTGATCAAGACATTCGCGTTGACCGGTTGGACATATAGGGGCGCGGTCGCAAGTAGTTTCGCGGCCGGCGGTGCCGGGCAAATCGGCCCAGTCGGATCGTCGCTTCCCCGGACCAGATCGGGCGTTTTCCTCGGCGTCCGCGATCCGCGTCTCTCGGCTGGCGCCGAGTGGGACACACGGAAGGATGCAAGAGAGACGGGCGCGAATACGCTGCTTTCACCTCGGGCGGAAGTCGACAGCACCGGTCGTCTCATCTCGGGCTTCGCCAACATCAAGCCGTTCCAGCTTATCAATGACAAGTCGGCCTTGCCCCTCGGTCTGATTGCCCGTTGGGACCGGTTCAAGCCGAACACCGCAACGGCCAGTTATGTCAACACCGTAATCGGTGGACTTACCTGGGATCTGAACAAGAAAACAGCACTGTCGCTCGACTATCAGGAGCAAACCCCCAAGAATGGGGCGATTGCAGCCGTAACCAAGACCTACTTTCTGCACCTCGTAGCGAACTTCTAGGCGCCGCCCATTTTGGCGTCAGAGCGCGCTCAACACTTGTGACGATGTCGTTACCTGATGTTCGTCGTGACGCGCCCCTGGCGCTCCTATTTTTGCGTCACCTTCCACGCGTGCCAACACAGGGAGCAGATCAGTGAAAGCACTTAAGCTTGTTGTTCCAATACTTTTCGCAGTCGCATGCGGCAAGGAGGGTACGAACAACTCCAGCACCGCATCATCCACCAGCTCGTCGAGCGGCTCAGTCGACCTTACCGGAGCTGGCGCCACGTTCCCCTATCCACTCTACTCGAAGTGGTTTGACGAGTACGCAAAGCTCACCGGTGTGAGAATCAACTATCAGTCGATCGGCTCCGGGGGCGGCATCAGGCAGCTCTCTGAAGGCACCGTTGATTTCGGTGCATCAGACAGCCCGATGTCGGATGCAGAAATGGCGAAAGCGAAGGGCGGTCCGATCCTGCACATCCCGACCGTCCTCGGTGCTGTCGTCATCACCTACAATATTTCCGGTCTCGGTGTGCCGCTCGAGATCACGCCCCAGGTAATTGCCGACATCTTCTCGGGACGAATCACTAAATGGAGCGACACGCGAATCAGCTCGCTCAACCCGACGGTCTCGCTGCCCAATTCTGACATCCTCGTCGTCCATCGCTCGGATGGGAGCGGCACGAGCTACATCTTCACCGACTACCTGAGCAAGGCGGTTCCCGCCTGGAACTCGAGCATCGGCAAGGGCAAAGAAGTAAACTGGCCGGTCGGACTCGGCGCCAAGGGCAACGAGGGCGTCGCCGGACAGGTAAAGCAGACGCCCGGGGCGATTGGTTATGTCGAGCTGGCTTACGCCAAGCAGAACAAGCTTCCCATTGCCGCGGTGAAGAACAGTGCTGGCAAGTTCATCGTTGCGTCAGTTCCAGCCGTCACGGCGGCCGCGGCTGGAGTAGCCAAGACTCTTCCGGCGAACACCGACTTTCGGATCTCCATCGTTGATGCGCCGGGTCCGGATTCCTATCCGATTTGCTCGTTCACATGGATCCTGGTTTATCAGCACCAGCGCGGCGCCGTCAAAGGCAAGAAGCTGGTCGACTTCCTCAACTGGGCGCTGACCACCGGTGAGACCGAAGCTCCGCCTCTCGACTACGCGCCGCTGCCCGCTGAGATGGGGAACAAGGTGAAGGCGAAGGTAGCCACTATCGATTTCGCCGGCGCGAAGTGACCGCGCTCTCCGCGCCATCGCTACAGAGGGATCGCCGCCGCCTCAGAGTTCATGAGGCGGCGATCGGCGACAGGATTTACGAGATCGTCACCACCGCGTGCGCCCTGATGGTTCCGGCGCTCGTAGTAGCCATCGCGATCGCCATTTTCGTTGCGGCATGGCCGGCTTTTGCCAAGCTTGGACTGTCGATCGTTACCTCGAGCGAATGGGACGTGGGCGCCGCCAAATTCGGAGCCGCGCCCGCGATCTTCGGCACGCTCGTTTCGTCGGCGGTCGCACTCATCATCGCGACTCCGCTCGCGATCGGCGTCGCGATTTTCCTCTCGGAGTTCTCTCCGACGTGGCTACGACAACCGATCGGTTTTCTCGTCGATCTTCTCGCCGCCGTGCCAAGCGTCGTCTACGGGTTGTGGGGGATCTTCGTGCTGCTGCCGATGCTGCGCGAGCACGTGATGCCCTTTCTGCGCGACAGACTGAATCTCGGCGCAACACTTTTCTTCGCGGGGCCAGCGTATGGACCGAGCATGCTCGCCGCCGGAGTGGTTCTGGCGATCATGGCGCTGCCGTACATCTCCGCGGTATCGCGCGAGGTACTGCTGGCGGTCCCACGATCGCAGCGTGAGGCCGCGCTCGCGCTGGGTGCGACACGTTGGGAGATGATTCGCGATGCCGTGGTTCCGTACGCCAAGTCCGGCATCATCGGCGGAATTATGCTCGGCCTCGGTCGCGCGCTCGGCGAAACGATGGCGGTCACGATGGTCATTGGGAACCGCCCGGAGATTTCGGCATCGCTGTTCGCCCCGGGCTACACCATGGCGTCGCTGATTGCCAACGAGTTCAGCGAAGCGACGAGCGATCTTCATCTCTCCGCCTTGATGGCGGTGGGAGCGATCCTGTTCATCATCACCCTCATTGTGAACGCAATCGCGCGCTGGCTAGTGTGGCAGGTATCGCGAGAGGGCGCGACATGAGGACACGCCTCGCCCGCCACTGGCTGAGCGGCGCGATGATCGGATTGACTTATCTCGCCGCGATTCTGGCCACCCTTCCCTTGGTGTTGATTCTCGCCCATCTGATCAGGAAGGGCGCGTCGTCACTCTCGCTCTCGTTCTTCACCAGCATGCCCAAGCCGGTTGGTGAAGCCGGCGGTGGAATGGCAAACGCCATCGTCGGCACTCTGATCCTCATCGCGATTGCCAGCGCGATTGGTCTGCCGATTGGAATCGGCGCGGGGATTTACCTTTCCGAAAAGCGCAGGACCCCACTCGCACATACGGTGCGATTCCTGTCAGACGTGCTGAACGGTCTTCCGTCGATCGTAATGGGAATCTTCGCCTGGGAAGTTCTGGTTCGTCCCGTGGGGCATTTCTCCACTCTCGCCGGCGGCGCCGCCCTCGGCGCGATGATGATTCCACTCGTCACGCGCACGACCGAGGAGATGCTGCGCGTCGTTCCCATCTCGCTGCGCGAAGCCGCGCTCGCCCTCGGCTACCCGCGATGGAGAACTTCGATTTCGGTCGTGCTCCGCACGGCCCTCGCTGGCATAGCCACCGGCGCGCTTGTCGCGATCGCGAGAGTAGCGGGGGAAACGGCGCCGCTTCTCTTCACGGCGTTTGGAAATCAGTTTTGGTCCACCTCGCTGCGCGAGCCAATCGCCGCGCTGCCGCTCCAGATTTTCACGTACTCTATCAGCCCGTATGACGAATGGCACGCGCAGGCATGGGCGGGGGCGCTCGTGCTTATCTCGATAGTTCTCATAATCAGCCTCGCTGCGCGATTCGTAACCCGGTCCAGGTTCGGTGCTCCAGTCGATTGAGGTCGCGCGAGGCGGCCATCCTTCCGTTCCTCTCGTAATCCCTCGAGCGCCGGTAGCGGAAAAGCGGGACGCGCCCGAGCACGAGAAACCCTGCATCATCACCAGACATTTGTGGGCATTCTTCGACGACCGCCCGGCGGTAAAAGACGTTTCGATCTCAATCCCACAGCAGGCAGTGACAGCGATCATCGGTCCATCGGGCTGCGGGAAATCCACCCTGCTCCGCTGCCTGAATCGGATGCACGAGACAGTTCCCGGCGCGCGCGTCGATGGCAACGTCGAGATACTCGGAAGCTCGATCTACGGCGAAGGCACCAACGCGACCGCGGTACGGCGCTACGTCGGTATGGTATTTCAGAGGCCGACACCCTTTCCCACGATGTCCATTCGCTCCAACGTGGCGGCGGGACTACGCGCCGATCGAAACCTCAAGCTGTCCCGCGATGAGCTCGACCAGGTCGTGGAAGAAGCGTTGGTCCGCGCCGGACTCTGGGACGAGGTGAAAGACCGCCTCGACGAAAGCGCCATTACTCTCTCCGGCGGACAGCAGCAGCGGCTGTGCATTGCTCGCGCGCTCGCGACTCACCCACGAGTGATTCTGCTCGATGAGCCAACTGCTTCGCTCGACCCGCTCAGCACGCAAAAGGTGGAAGAGCTCGTCTACCTCCTTCGGGAGAGCGTGACGGTTGTGATCGTCACGCACAATATGCAGCAGGCAGCAAGGGTCTCGGACCGGACAGCGTTCCTGCTCGCGGGTGAGCTGATCGAATTTGCTCCGACGAACGCGTTGTTCACTGCGCCCCGCGATCCGCGAACGGAAGCGTACATCACTGGCAGGTTCGGATGACTGCCGTCGCAGTTAAGGATCCACAAATCGAGCCAGTCGGCGGGTTTGGCACGATTGAAGCGCGCGACTTCTCCTTCTGGTACGGAAAGACGCAGGCGCTCAAGAATGTCTCGATGGCTGTTCCACCACGGTCGGTGACTGCACTCATCGGCCCCTCCGGATGCGGAAAGTCGACATTGCTCAGGTCCATCAACCGACTCAACGACCTGATTCCGGGAATCAGGCACGAAGGAGACATGTTCCTCGATGGCCAGAGCATCTTCGACAAAAGACTCGACGTTGTTGCGTTGCGTCAGCGCGTGGGGATGGTGTTCCAGCGCTCGAACCCCTTTCCAAAAACCATATACGAGAACGTCGCTTATGGCCCTCGAATCAATGGGATCGCGGATGGGGAAACGCTCGATGAAATCGTCGAGCGGTCGTTGCGGCGGGCCGCCTTATGGGAAGAAGCAAAGGATCGGTTGCGGACGAGCGCGCTTGGCCTCTCCGGCGGACAACAGCAGCGGGTGTGCATCGCCCGCGCTCTCGCCAATCAACCCGAGCTTCTCCTTCTCGACGAGCCCGCCAGCGCTCTCGATCCCAGCTCGACCCAGAAAATCGAGGAGCTGCTCTATGAGCTGAAGCAGAATTTGACCATCATCATCGTAACTCACAACCTTCAACAAGCCGCGCGTGCCTCGGAGCACACTGCATTCTTTTATACCGGTGAGCTGGTCGAGTTCGGACCCACACAACAGATCTTCACCGCACCCCGAGAAGCTCGCACCGAGGCATATATCACCGGGAGATTCGGATGACCGCAGACTCCAGCACCGCCGGATTCCGGCATTTCCACGATCAGCTCGCCTCGCTGAAGGAGCAGCTCCTGGGGATGTCATCCAAGGCGGAAGAACGCACCGACCTCGCCGTGGAGGCCCTTCTGACTCGCGATCGAGAGAAGGCTAATCTCGTCATCAATGGCGACGCCGACCTTAACAAGCTGGAGATCGAAGTGGAGCAGGCGGCCGTTGAGCTTCTCGCCCTACAGCAGCCGATGGCGCGGGATCTTCGCTTCATCATCGGCGCAATCAAGGTGTCGAACGACCTCGAGCGCGTCGGCGACCACGCGGTAAACATCGCCGAGTCGGCCGTCAGACTGGCCGATCAGCCTCGAACGAAGATCGCGATACCCGAAATCGAAGACATGGCCCGGCGCGCCCGTAAAATGCTCGGAGATTCGCTCGACGCGTTCATCCGCGCGGACGGAGCACTGGGCCGGAAAGTGTGCATGGAAGACGACGTCGTGGATAACCTCCACGATTCCGTCTTTCGGGTGCTCTTAACTCACATGATAGCCGATCCCAAGACGATCACGCCATCGCTCGAGCTATTGCTGGTGGGCCGGAACCTGGAGAGGATTGCGGACCTCGCCACCAACATCGGTGAAGACGCGGTCTACCTGGCCGAGGGGAAACAGATCAAGCACCACCAGGAAACGTAGGGTCTTCAGCCGCTCATCCGCGACAGGATCCAGTAGCTGACCGCGGCTACGGACGCTGAGGCCGGAATGGTGATGATCCACGCCCAAACGATCCGGCGCGCGATTCCCCAGCGCACCGCGGAGAACCGATAGGTCGCACCGGCTCCAATGATCGAGCCTGCGATCGTGTGCGTTGTGCTTACTGGAATTCCATAGTGGGTCGCAACGGTGATCGCCAACGCTCCACCCGTCTCGGCCGCGAAGCCACTCACCGGGCGAAGACGCGTAATGCGTGAGCCCATAGTGTGGACGATCCTCCATCCGCCGAAAAAAGTTCCCAGAGAGATTGCCGTATAGGCGCCAAGCTTCACCCAGAGGGGAATGCCCTCGCCGGGCACGTACAAGTGGTGAAAGAATCCCGTTTGGCCCGCCAGCAGCCCCTTCACCGAAACCAGAAGGCCGACGATGATGCCCATTGTCTTCTGCGCGTCGTTCGCTGCGTGCGCGTGCGACAGGAGCGCTGAGCTCATAAGCTGTGCAACTCTGAAAAACCGATCGACTCGCGCGGGCGCCATCTTCTGAAAGATCCAGTAAACCGCGACCATCAGAATAAAACCCGCGAGCATTCCGACGAGCGGCGAGATCGCGATGAACGACAGAGTCTGAATCCACTTGGTGCCCCACGTGATCGCGCTCCAGCCTGCCTTCGCGACACCAGCACCCGCGTACCCGCCGATCAAGGCGTGCGATGAGCTCGATGGAATGCCGTAAAACCAGGTTATGAGATTCCAGACGATCGCGCCCAGCAGTCCCGCGAGAATGACATTCGGAGTGACGATGTCGGTGCGGATGATTCCCTTCTGGATTGCCTTCGCTACCAGCTCGCCCGCCGTAAAGGCCGCCGCGAAATTCCAGAACGCTGCCCAGATCACCGCCGCGAGCGGGCTCAGCACGCGCGTTCCAACGATGGTGGCGATCGAGTTCGCCGAATCGTGGAAACCGTTGATGAAGTCGAAAATGAACGCGATCAGTACGATCGCGGCGACGTAGTAGACCACTATGCGTTCTTTAGCGCGATACTATGGAGCACGTTTCCTACGTCTTCACACTGGTCGAGCGCGTCCTCGATCTTGTCGTACAGGTCCTTCCACTTGATCACCTCGAGCGCGTCACCGCCCTCCGCGAACAGATTGCTCATGGCCTCGTGGTATACCGCGTCTCCTTCTTCCTCGAGCGTCTTGAGCTTTTCGCTGATCGCATAGACATGCTTGGCATCTTTCATGTCGCGGACGCCTTCTTCGACACAGCTGGCCGCTCGCGCCAGTACTTCGGCTAGCACGACAGCGGCTGGACGCGTTTGCTGGATGCGGAATATCGTCGCCCGACGCGCCGTGCCGTCAATCAGGTCGATGACGTCGTCCAGCTCCGACGCGAGCGCGTGTATGTCCTCCCGGTCGAACGGCGTCACGAAGGTGCGGTCGATGCGGTCGATGATGTCGTGGGTGAGGTTGTCGGCTTCGTGCTCGAGCCCCTTGATCGTCGACACCTTCGCCTCGAGCTCACCAGGACTCTTGAACATCTCGTGAAGAAGAGTCGCCGAGGCACTGAGCCGCTTGGCGAGCTCCGTGAACATGTCGTAGAACTTTTCGTCGCGCGGCAGGATCCGCAAAAGAAAATCTCCGGAAGAGTCAGGAAGACTCGCACTGAGTCTTCTGAGGCGAAAAATCTACGCCGAGCGGGACCTTCGCACTACCAAATGCTGGTTCTCGAACAGCTTCACCAGTAGAACCCCAATGAGAAAACCGCCTACGTGCGCCCACACCGCGACCCCGCCCGTGAGGTCGGCGCCATTCTTCAGCTCCGGTAGCGCGGCGACCAGTTGCCAGAAGAACCACCAGATGAGGACCATCCAGGCGGGAATCGGAATGACTTTGAAAAAGATGATGAAAAAGAACAGCATTCTCACGCGGACCTTCGGGTAGAGCACGAGATAGGCCCCCAGAATTCCGGAGATCGCGCCGGACGCCCCCACCGTCGGCAGCGGCGACATGGGTTGCGCGATGATGTGCGCCACCGCCGCGGCCAGCCCGCACACGAGATAGAACACGAGAAATCGAAAATGGCCGAGGCTGTCTTCTATGTTGTTGCCGAAGACCCAGAAGAAGAGCGCGTTGCCCAGCAGATGTCCCCAGCCCCCGTGCAGAAACATCGAGATGAACGGCGTGAGGATATTGATGGGGTCGTTGTCGACCACGCACGTCACCCCGCGTCCCAGCGGCACCGCAGCGCCAACAGGAGCCATATGGGTCAGCTCTCCGGGGACCATTCCCAGATTGCATACGCTGGCAGCGAGCGCCTGCTGATCGAAGCCCGCGCCCTGTACGAAAATCCACGTCGCGAACATCGCAACGAGGATCGCGTACGTCACCCATGGCGTTCGGACAGTCGGGAGCTCGTCGCTGAGCGGGATCACGGTTTCTCCAAGCCTTCAGTCACGCTGTCGGGACGGCACCGCCGAAACTTAGTGACGAACAGCGCCCGGCGGCTGCCGGGCCGAAGGCTGGGGAGCTATTCGGGCTTGAACCCCGTGTACATCCCGAGCATCGCGTGAGGCGGGTCGTTGGGGGTGTTCCTCAGTGTGCACAAAACGATGTAGCTGCTGCCATGAATGAGATCGACCAGCAATCGCCCATCGGGACTCTTGCCCCTGCCCGCGATCAGAACCCCAACCGACCGCTCAATGAGATCCCTCGGCCGCGCCCCCTCTTTGATCGCTTTCACGACATCGTCAACGCTGACGCCAGCCTTGAGCCGGCCGATGCTGAGCTCATGCTGGACCGTTCCCTGATTGGCGAACGAGAAGAGCGTGGGGCCGGCCGCGATATGGGCCGGCAGCGGCATGAAGGTGTAATCCTTGGCAACCACGTCGATTTGTCTGGGCTTTCTAGCGTGCTGAGCAGCTGCGGAGCCGGTCAGCGACGCCCATAGGGCGATGGCCGCAATGGAGTGACGACGCGCCAAAATGGCAATTCCCGGGCGCCGTGGAAAGCTCGTTCACCTCGGCAAGAGCCGAATCGCGCGGAACTCCGCCGATATGGCAGAAAATCGCGGCCCTTCGCTTGCCTCTAACGGGCGGGGGGCGACGCATGCTCGTCCCCAATCGAAGCAGCGGAAACGGGAGCCAGGGCGGCTCCCCGCCAGGAGAAATAAAAGAATGGCTGACAAAGTAATCGGAATCGACCTCGGTACCACCAACTCGGTAGTTGCGGTGATGGAAGGCGGAGACCCCGTCGTCATCCCCAACGCGGAAGGTGGACGGACCACGCCCTCGGTCGTTGGCTTCACCAAGGACGGCGAGCGGCTCGTTGGTCAGATCGCAAAAAGACAGGCAGTAACCAATCCCCAGAACACCGTGTTCTCCATCAAGCGGTTCATGGGGCGCAAAATGTCGGAAGTCACCGAAGAGATTAAACGCGTTCCCTACAAAGTCGTCGCGGGACCGAACGATCTCACGATGGTCGAAGTCCAGGGCAAGCGCTACTCGCCGCCCGAGATCTCGGCGATGATCCTCCAGAAGATGAAGCAGACCGCCGAAGACTACCTCGGCTACAAGGTCGAGAAGGCAGTCATCACCGTTCCTGCTTACTTCAACGACTCGCAGAGACAGGCGACCAAGGACGCCGGCAAGATCGCGGGCCTGGATGTGCTCCGCATCATTAACGAGCCTACCGCTGCGGCGCTCGCGTACGGACTCGACAAGAAAAAGGACGAGAAGGTCGCCGTGTTCGATCTTGGTGGCGGCACGTACGACATCTCTGTCCTCGAGCTGTATGACGTCGAAGGATCGCGTCAGTTCGAAGTGAAGTCGACCAACGGTGATACGCACCTTGGCGGCGACGACTTCGACCAGCGCGTCATCGACTGGCTCGTGACCGAGTTCAAGCGCGACCAGGCAATCGATCTCTCCAAGGATCCGATGGCGCTCCAGCGCCTCAAGGAAGCGGGCGAGAAGGCGAAGATGGAACTGAGCACCACTCAGTCCACTGACATCAATCTGCCCTTCATCACCGCCGACCAGAGCGGCCCCAAGCATCTCAACTATTCCCTCACCCGTGCGAAGTTCGAGCAGCTGGTCGATGACCTCGTCCAGCGCACCATCCCACCGATGGAGAAGGCACTCCAGGACGCTGGTCTCAAGCCCGGCGACATCGACGAGGTGATCCTAGTCGGCGGACAGACACGGATGCCCAAGATCCAGGATATCGTCAAGAAGTTCTTCGGCAAGGATCCGAACAAGGGTGTGAACCCGGACGAAGTCGTGGCGATCGGTGCCGCGGTCCAGGGCGCGGTCCTCACCGGCGAGCAGAAGGATGTTCTCCTGCTCGACGTCACTCCGCTCTCGCTCGGCATCGAGACGCTGGGTGGAGTCACCACGGTGCTCATCCCACGTAACACCACGATCCCGACCAAGAAGAGCGAGACCTTCTCGACGGCTGACGACAATCAGACGACGGTGGAGATCCACGTTCTACAGGGCGAGCGCGAGCTGGCGACGTACAACAAGACCATCGGCAAGTTCCAGCTCACCGGAATTCCGCCAGCACCACGCGGCATGCCGCAGGTCGAGGTGACGTTCGACATCGACGCGAACGGAATCCTGCACGTCACCGCGAAAAACAAGGCCACGGGTAAGGAGCAGAAGATCCGGATCGAGGCCTCGAGCGGTCTTTCCGAGGGCGAGATCGACCGCATGGTCAAGGACGCGGAAAAAAATGCCGCGGAGGACAAGAAGCAGCGTGAAGCGATCGACGCGCGGAACCGCCTCGACTCGATGACCTACGAAGTCGAGAAGAACGTGAAGGAGTGGGGCGACAAGGTCATTCCCGACACGAAGGCGAAGATCGATGCCGCTATCGAGCGTGCGCGCAAGGCGCTCCGTGGCGACGATATGAACGAGATCCGCGCCGCGCAGGAAGAGCTGACGAAGGTGTTCAGCGAGGCCGGTCAGGCGTTCTACCAGCAGCAGGGTCAGGCCCAGCCGGAGGCAGGACAGCCCGCTGGGGCAACCGCTGGCGCCGAGAGCGGCAGCAAGCCCGCCGATGACGTAGTCGAAGCCGACTACGAGATCGTCGACGAAAAGAAGTAAGATCTGCTGATCCGACAAGAAAGGCCCGCCTTACTCAGGCGGGCCTTTCTTTATTGCGCGCTATTTCGTGCGGTTGACACTCCAGTCGGCGAGGTCAGCCCACCATGCATCGGGACGGATTCCAGTAGTACGAATCCGTTTCGAGGCGCCGTGGACGTTCCGGAGCTCGTAGATCCACATCGCAGGCGCGTCGTCCGTGAGTAGGCGATAGGCGCGATGGTAAAGCGCGACACTGCGTGAGGGATTCATTTCCTTCACCGCGCTGTCGATCACCGCGTCGAATTCCGCATTCTGGTACGACGTTGCGTTGTAGCCGCCCTTCTTGATCTCCGAGCTCGCCCACTCCTCGCGCACAGATGATGGAGTCGGGTCGATGTGCCACGCGTTCAGAAGCGACTCGAACTTTCTGGAGTCCATCCGACTTCCGAAGGCGTTGAGCTCGAGCGGCTCGATGCGAACGTTCGCGCCGGCCTTTCTCCACTGCTCCTGAAGAAGGACGGCGAGCTTCATTCGGATCGCGCTCGCGCTCGGCACCATGAGCGAGAAGGCGAGAGGGGTTTTCCCACGGAAGCGCAGGCCGTCAACGGCACGCCGCCAGCCGAGAGAATCCAAACTGCGCGCAGCCCCCTGCGGATCGAAGGGGAGTCCAATCGTCGTGTCGCTCGTAGCGATTACTCGCGTCGCGGGCCCGTGAGCGACGAGGCCAAGCGTGTCAAAGACGCTTCGCACCAGAGACGACCGGTCGACCGCCATCACCAGGGCGCGTCGGGTCTCGCGATCGCCGAAAATGGCGTGAGGCCCAGTGTTCCTGGCGTTGCGAAGATTGAAGGCCGCGTAGCCATAATCGAGACTACCCGATGTGGCGATTATGTCCGCGCCTTTTGCTTTTGCCTGCGACACCAGCTCGGGCTTGACGACATCCAGGAAATCGGCGGCACCGCCGAGAAATCTCAATGCAGCCGCCGGATAGTCCGCCGAAACGAGCCAGATCACACGGTCCGGGTTCGGCCGTCCACGATAATTGGCGCTGTCAGCCTGGAGGACAATGCGCGCTCCACGGTCCCACGCGGCGAAGCGGAACCTTCCACTCCCGATGGGAGCGCGTGCGAAATCGCTTTCCCTCAGCTTCGCCGGTGAAATCTTCCGCAGAAGATGCGAGGGTAGGACGGCGACGGGAGTGGCCGCCTTGAAAAAAGCGTCGGGAGTTCGCTGATGAAACCACACGACCGCGGTAAGAGAATCCGCCAGAGAAACGGAATCGACGTTATCCAGATTCGATGCGAGCGGAGACGCGAGAGCGGTGTCCTTCACCAGCTGGAAGGTGTACCTCACGTCCTCTGCCCTAACGGGCGCGCCATCATGCCAGCGCGCGCGCGGATCGATATGAAACCGGACCGACATCGAGTCACTCGACCACGTCCAGCGATCAGACAGCCGCGGCGTGAAGCCAGCGTCTCCAACCGTGTTCAACGCTGGGCCAATGTCGGCGAGATTGTCGAAAATCTGATCGACGACCTGCTTGCCCTGAAGAGTGAGCGTGAGCGGCGGCAGTAGAACGTCGGCATCGGCTGCGGACGAGATCACGATCGTGCCGCCGGCGCGCGCCCCTGCCGAAGCCCGCGCGCTATCGCGATCACCGGAGCACCCAACAACGAAAAGCGTCAGGAACGCTGAAGCATAAAGCCGAGCCCGCTGTTTCATGCGGTCTCCTTCATCCTGAAAATCTCGACTCGCTGAGGCGTGGGACGCGCCGGAATGTTGGCGCTCACCGCCCAGTCGAGGAATGTCTCGAGAAGCTCGGGGTCGAATTGTCCCTTCGACGCGCGCATCTCTTCGGCCGCTTGAGCGTGGGTCAAGCTACGCCGATAGGAGCGCGCCGTGGTGAGAGCGTCGTAGACGTCGGCAACGCAGAGAATCCGCGCGCTGGAGGGAATCTCCCCGCCCGCGAGACCGTCGGGATACCCGCGACCGTCCCAACGCTCGTGGTGGTTGCGAATGATCGAGCGGACATCGCCGGGAAAATCGATATCCGCCACGAGCTCGAGACCCGCTTCCGGGTGGCGTTTCATAATTGCCCATTCTTCTTCGTTCAGTTCCCCAGCTTTGTTGAGCACTTCCGTCGGCACGATGATCTTCCCGATGTCGTGCAGCAACGCGCCGAGTCTCAGCCAGAAAAGCGATCGAGAATCCATTCCGGTGCTGTCGGCGAGTACACAAGCAAAGAAAGCCACTCGTTCGCAGTGGCCTTGGGTGTAGTGGTCCTTGCTCTCGATCGAGTCGCCCCAGTGGTGCGCCATCTCCAGAAACCGGGACTCGAGTGCCGCGTTTCGTCGCTCCACCTGAGCCACGCGATGCTGGGCCTTGAGCCGGGAGTAGAGCGCATGCGATTGGTTGAGATGCGCGAGCATGTCCCGGTGACGCTTCTGGGTCCAATAGAGCTCGGCGAGCTGCTCGGAGATATCCGCTTGGAGCAGTAGGTCTTCCGCCTCTGAAGCGCACTCACCCGCGCGCCCGAGAAATTCGGCGGCCTTTACGTAATCACCCCGCTCCCGCGCGATCACACCTACATGCCGGTACACTTCCCCGCGCCACGAGGGCGCGATCTCTCCGTCCAGGGCGAGCAGAGAGTCCGCTCGCTGCTGCGCTTCGTCAAACCGGCCCGTGGTGATACACAGCTGAACCTGATTGAGGGCGACGTTCATCTCGTTGGTGTGATCGTGCTCCTGGCCAAATGCCCGGGCAGCGTCCGCATATGCTGCTTCAGCCCGATCCAGCTCGCCGAGATCCGTGTACGCGAGCCCAATGTTGTTGAGCACCTGTGCCGCCTGGTCCGGCATCCCCAGAGCTCTGTAACCTTCCAGGCTCCGCTGAAAAGCCTCCAGCGCTCCGCGAATATCTCCACGGATGCCTGCTACGGTGCCGAGGTTCTGATCGATCATCGCCATTGCCGCGGAATCTCTGATCGACTGCGCGGTAGCGCGTGCTTCTCGGTACATCAAGTCGGCCTTGTCGAGATCACCGCCGGTTTGATGTACGATGGCGACGACGTTGAGCGCCTGCGCAATGGCGGAAGGCGATTCAGCCTGTGTCGCCGCCGCAACCGCGGCCTCCAGAACATCCATCGCTGCTCCGCGATTTCCCTGCTCCAGATACACCCGGCCCAGCCACCGAAGAGCGGAGAGACGCGTCTGATCGCTGGCGAGCGGATTGCGAACGAGCCTCTCGTAGCTCAGAGCAGCCTCGGTCCAGCGTCCTTCGCGTTCTGCCAGCTTTGCCTGTTCTACGAGAGCCTTGATTTCTCCAGCGTCCCATTTGTTCGAGCGTGGGCTGGAACGCACGCTCATGACGACGCGAGTATGGTGCGGCGGACAGAGCCGTCGTCGCGAAGCTTTCTCGCCAGTGTCGGTCGGGAGATGCCCAGTATGCGCGCCGCGGCGCTGAGATTTCCGCCTGTAAGGCCGATCGTGGTATGTATCGCCTCGTCGATGATCGAGTGCAGCGATTTCCCCTCGGACGGAATGCGGATCACCCCACCAGCGGGCGTTTCCACCAGGGGCACAAAGGAGCGGCGCTGCAGGGAGAGGTGGTGCGGCTGGATCACATCCCCGGTGCAAACAACTACCGCGCGTTCGATGACGTTCTTTAGCTCGCGGATGTTGCCGGGCCAACGATGCCTTTCAAGCGCGCTTACGGATTCAGGCGCGAGACGGAGGTTTTGCCTTCCCTCACTTTCTGCGTGCCGCTTGACGAAGTAGTGCGCAAGGATCGGAATGTCACCCTCTCGCTCGCGCAGTGGAGGCAGCTCCAGGCGGGCCACGTTCAGGCGGTAGAACAGATCCGCGCGAAAGCGATTTTCCGCAACCGCGGTCTCTAGCGAGCTATTCGTACCCGCGACAATCCGGGCCTGGAGCGCGCGCTCTTCCGATCCGCCGAGTCGGCGAAAGCGTCTGTCTTCAACGACGCGAAGAAGCTTCGCCTGCAGCTTGAGCGGCAGCTCAGGGACTTCGTCCAGAAAAATAGTCCCGGCGCCTGCTACTTCGAACAGCCCGCGTTTCAGCGCGCGAGCATCGGTGAACGCGCCTGGCTCGTGGCCGAACAACTCACTCTCGAGCAGCGTCTCGGGAATGGCGGCGCAATTGATCGCTACAAAGGGCTCCGCCGACCGTGAGCTTGCCGAATGGATGCCCCGCGCGAAAAGCTCTTTGCCGGTCCCTGTTTCGCCGACGAGCAAAACTGTGACGCTACGACTCGTTGCGACTTGAGTCGCCAATGCGATGACATCGCGGATCGCCGCGCTCTCCCCGATTACGTGAGAGTTCCAGCGCTCCGCCGAGGCATGCTGTAATCGGGCTGAGATAGTTGCACCGTTCCTGTATAGCGTGGACAGTCGAACGCGCCACGCACGGAATGTCAGATAGCCGGTCGATTTCGAGCTCCGGAGAGCTCACATTCCAGACGAGGAGCAGGGCCTCCAAGTCACCCGTTTCTAAGCGGTTAGGGCTTTTCCGGGGGAGGGCTGACGAGTGCGTCTACCCGAGGAACGGCTTAGGTCGGTAGCGAGGCCAACAACGCGTTTATTTCGGCCGCCTCATGCTGGGCGCCTACGTCCTCAAAGGATTCGGCGGCCTCGCGCCAGGCCAGGCGGGCGTCTGCCGAATTACCAAGCGCTCTCGACGTCTGGCCGAATTCCCGGAGCATCTCAGCCTGCAGCAGCCTGTCCTCCAGACCCTCTGCTTCGAATATCGCAATGCGGAGCGTGGCTATGCTCGCGTCCAAAGCCCCCCGCTCCCGCTCGATTCGCGCCCGACATTTGAGGGCACCAGCGACGGTGAGATGGTCGCCGCGGCTTTGAGCTGCCTCGAGGGAGAGCCGACAGGCCTTCTCGGCACTATCAAGCTTGCCAATCGCTACCCAGACCTCGGCCAGATTCAAAGTGAGTATGCTCTCGACCAGAGCGTCATTTCTTGCTTTGGCGATGGCGAGCCCTCGCTCAAAGGTCTCGATCGCCCGCTGGTAGTGACCGAGCTTTGTGTAGAGCATTCCGATGTTGTTGAGGACCCAGGAAGCCGCTTCATCATCATCCGCTCGCTCAAACGCCTCGAGGCTGGTCGAATACCGCGCTTCGGCCGCCACGAAATTTCCGCGCATGTTCAGGAGCACGCCTCGGTTCTGCTCGATCATTCCGAGAAGCCGCACATCGCCGGCTCTCGCCGCAAGCGCTGACGCCTCTGCGTAAAGGCGCTCACTCTCGGTGAGGTTGCCCCGCCGCTGTGCAACGATTGCAAGGCAGTTGTATCCGTGCGCCTTTGCATTGAGGGAGCCGCAAGTCTCGGAGTGAACGAGGCTTTGCTTGTAGCATCGGTACGCAGCCTCCGTTTCTCCCTGCTCCCGGTGGAGCGTTCCCTTCCACCGTAAGGCGTGGGCCAGCAGCTCCAGATCGGACGCCTCGTGTAGGAGAGCGAGCGCGTCGTCGTATAGACTGAGAGCACGTGATGCTTCGCCGCGCTGCTCTGCTTGCCGGGCCTGATTTACGAGCGCTTGCGCTCGCACGGTATCAGCCTGCTTCATGGAACCGCCGGACCGTCGGTCTTTTCATATAGCGCACCTCGCTGTGACTGGTTTATCCGAAATACAATATCGGCCTAGTGACCACAGTCGGCGATGCAGAGCCACCCGCCGGAGATGAGTATGTAGCGGGAAAAATGATTGATGATCCAGATGTGAGTCTCAGCGACAGACCGCGGACCGGAGAAATAGGTGGTCGCAGCTTCGAGCTCCGAGGGTGACGCCGAATCATCAACATCGATTGCGTCGCTTCCCTCTGGCAGGTACGCCGTGCGGATCGCGTTGCCGGCATCAGTTCCATAAGTCGCGGTATTCTGGAGACCCTGTACGGCGGTCACGAGCTTGAGAAATCGCAGTCCATGGGGCAGCATCTCGTAGGCTACGTACGGTCCGCCCTTGGCGACGACCGTTATAGTCGTCGGTGCCGCGAGCGCGCCGCTTGGAATGGTCATCGTAAAATCGGAGCCGGGGAGCGACAACGTACCGCCGTCCGGACCGATGACTGCTGAAGCGCTCTGCTCCTCGCGCGAATGTGCTGGTCCCCATCTCACTGCGCGAGCCTTCGTTCCACTCGCGACCATCGAGAATGAGGATCTGACTGCAAGAAGTTTCGCTTCGGAAAGGGTTGGACTTGTCGAGCGCGAGTAATCTCCACACGCAAGACCAACGAGTGCGCTCACGGTCAGCGCTAATTGGTGCAACACACGATGAGACGACATCGTGACAGCCCCCGAAAGAGGATGGTGGTTCTGTCATTCGGAAGGTGGCATAGGCCGTGCCCCGAGCTAAGTCTAATGAATACAAT
>DASZZU010000027.1:0-7683 GCA_035544855.1 Gemmatimonadaceae bacterium
GGCGTATCTGCTTACCTGCTGCGAATTTAGCCGCTCTGCCGTAAATTCCTCGCATGGCATGGTTTCGGAAGGAAAAGAAGCCCCGGCTTCCGAGGCACGAGAAGCACGAAATTCCGCCCGACGCATGGGAGAAGTGTGACAGTTGCGGTCACACCGACCTGCGCGAGAAGTTCGTGCGCAATCTCAACGTGTGCCCCAGCTGCGGCTTCCACCGACGCATTCGCGCCAGCGAGTACGCGGCGATTCTCCTCGATGAAGGAACCGTCGAGGAGACCGAGCTCGAGATCCGCTCCACCGATCCTCTCGGATTTCCGGATTATCCGGCGCGACTGAAGAAGGCGACCGGTGCCGCGGGCGACGGCGATGCGATCCTCACCTTCACCGGGCAGCTCGGCGGAATGCCGGTGTGTCTCGCCGTCATGGACTTCGCGTTCATGGGCGGATCGATGGGCTCCGTCGTCGGCGAAAAGATCGCGCGACTCGGTCAGCGTGCTATTGAGCGCAAGTATCCACTTATCATCATCTCCGCTTCGGGCGGGGCACGCATGCAGGAGGGAGTGCTTTCTCTCATGCAGATGGCGAAGGCGGCCGCGATCCTGTCACAACTCTCCGAGCGTCGCATTCCCTACGTGTCGATACTCACCAATCCGACCACTGGCGGCGTCAGCGCCAGCTTCGCGATGCTCGGCGATGCGATCCTCGCCGAGCCCGGCGCGGTGATCGGGTTCGCGGGTCCGCGCGTGATCAAGCAGACAATCGGTCAGGAGCTGCCCGAAGGATTCCAGACGGCGGAATTTCTCCTCGAGCACGGAATCGTCGACTCTGTCGTCCCACGCAGCGAGCTCAAGCAGACCGTGGGACAGCTGCTCCGCCACATGAGCGGCAAGCCGGCATCGGCAGGGTGGACGACCTCCTGACGTCCTACGGCGCGGCGATCGAAGCGCTTTTCGCACGCACCACGAGCGGCACAAAATTCGGTCTCGAGCGCACTGAGGCGATTCTCGCGAAGCTCGGCTCACCGCACGAGAAGCTGTCCGCCATTCACGTCGCTGGCACGAACGGAAAGGGGAGCGTGGTCGCGACGGCGGAAGCGCTCCTGAGCGCGCCCGGACTCAAGGTCGGCCGATACACGTCCCCGCATCTTATCGACTTCCGCGAGCGGATCACCGTGAACTCGGCGCCAATCCCGGAAGAAGCGGTGCTGGAGTTTCTGGAGAAGTGGATTCCAGCCGCGGAAGAGATGGGCGCCACCTTCTTTGAGCTGACGACCGCCCTCGCCTTCGACTGGTTCGTCAGGCAGGAAGTGGACGTAGCGTTGATCGAGACCGGCCTCGGTGGCCGGCTCGATTCCACCAACGTTCTGACGCCCCGTGTTGCGACAGTTACATCTATCGGCCTCGATCACACCGACCTCCTCGGCGATACGCTGGAGGCAATCGCTCGAGAAAAGGCCGGGATCTTCAAGCAGGGTGTACCAGCGATAATCGGTGAAAGTGCGCCGGAGATCCGAGCGCTTCTTGCTGGGTGTGCAAAGGAGGCTGGGGCGGATCCAGTCGTCGTCATCGACGACCATTACCGCATATCGGACGTCGAGGTTTCCGCGCGCGGTACCTCCTTCGCGCTTGGGGAAGGATCAGAGCAACAGCGCGTGACAACCCCGCTCATCGGAGCATTTCAGGCGAGAAACACCGCGATTGCGATGGCGACGGTGGCTGCGCTCGGAGAGAAATATCGTCCAGCTCGCGGCGAGACGTCGAAGGCGTTATCGAAGGTGTTTCTTCCTGGCCGCTTTCAGCGTCACGGAAAGTTCATCTTCGATGTCGCTCACAATCCCGACGGCGCTCGCACCGTCGCTGAATCGATCCGCGCCTTGAACTCGCCTGAGCCTCGCACCGCGCTGGTCGCGGTCCTTGCCGACAAGGATTGGAAGGGAATCATTCGCGCGCTTGCGCCCGCGGTCGATCGTTTTGTATTCACGAACGCTCCCTCGGCTCCGCCCGAGCGTCGATGGGATCCCGCACAGGCGCAAGCTTTCGCCGAATCTCAAGGCCTGAGCGCTCAACTCGAGCCGTCGCTCGATCTCGCTTTGGCCAGCGCGGAGAAGAGCAGCGAAACGGTGCTGGTAACCGGCTCATTTCACACCGTCGGCGATGTGATGTCACGCTTGCAGGTGTCTCCATTCGCCGCGTAGCTTTCCTGAATGTCACAGGGAGCTTTACCAGGATTTCGCGACTTTTACCCCGAGCAGCTGGCCACCCGCAATTACCTCATGTCGGTATGGCGTGACGTTGCGCGACGGTACGGTTTCGTGGAATACGATGGTCCGCCCCTGGAGCCGCTCGAGCTCTACACCAAGAAGAGTGGAGACGAGATCGTCGGTCAGCTGTACAGCTTTACCGACAAAGGCGACCGTGAGGTCGCGCTGCGGCCCGAGATGACACCAACTCTCGCGCGAATGGTTGGCGCCAAAGCAAACGCGATGCGCAAGCCGATTCGCTGGTTTTCCGTTCCGCAGCTGTTTCGTTACGAGCGGCAGCAGAAGGGAAGACTCCGTGAGCACTTTCAGCTGAATGTCGACATCATCGGCGAAGCATCCGTCGCCGCCGACGCAGAGCTCTTGGCGGTGGCAGTCGACGTGATGCGCGCCGTGGGTCTCAGCTCGCAGGATGTTCGAGCCAGAGTTTCGGATCGCCGCTTGCTCACCGCTGCCCTCTCGAGCGCCGGCGTCAAGAAGAATGAGCTTTCGGCGGTATTCGCCGCGATTGATAAAGCTGGCCGTGAGCCGCGTGACGTCACCCTCGGCAAGGTCGAAAAGGCGGTGAGCGGCACCGAAGCCAGGCGCGGCGTCGAGCGACTGCTCGAGAACTCGAAGGATCTGGATTCGCTGGCCCGCGACTTTGCCGGTTCGCCGGAGGTGGTTGAAGAAATCGCGCGCATGCGCGAATACATGACTTTTCTCGACGCGCTGGGCGTCGGCGACTGGATCGATTTCGACCTCTCAATCGTGCGCGGCCTTGCTTACTATACGGGGAAGGTGTTCGAGCTATTCGACGCGAAGGGAGAATTCCGCGCGATCTGCGGTGGCGGGCGGTATGATGATCTGCTCTCGACGATTGGCGGCGTCGACCTTCCCGCTTTGGGATTCGGCATGGGAGACGTGGTTCTGACGGAGATTCTTCGCGCACGAAATCTCCTGCCGACACCGGATCTGGCGACAGAATACTGGGTGGCGTCCGACGATGAGTCGATGCTTCCCGACGTCATGACGGTGGCTGGGCGGCTTCGCGCGAAAGCGCGGAGCGCCGAGTACGCGCTCAAATCGCAGACGCTGGCCCGCCAGCTCAAGACGGCGTCGAGCGCCGGCGTGAGAAATGTGGTGTTGCTCCGCCGCGCGGACTACGACAATGGAAAGGTGACCGTAAAGACGCTCGCCGACGGATCCGAGCGCAATGTTTCTCTCGATGCATTTCTCGACTCACTGTAATCACGCCAATGGCTGACGATAAGAAGCTCACGACGCGCTCCGAAGATTTCAGCGCCTGGTACAACGAAGTTGTTCTCAAGGCGGAGCTAGCCGATTACTCGCCCGTGCGCGGCTGCATGGTCATCCGCCCGCGGGGCTACGGCATCTGGGAGCGGATGCAGCAGCAGCTCGACACGATGTTCAAGGACACCGGCCACGAGAACGCCTATTTCCCGCTCTTCATTCCCGAGAGCTTTCTGCACAAGGAAGCGCAGCACGTCCAGGGATTCGCGCCCGAGCTTGCGGTGGTGACACACGGTGGCGGCAAAAAGCTCGAAGAGCCGCTCGTGGTGCGACCCACGTCGGAGACGATCATCTACGCGATGTACGCCAAATGGGTGCAGAGCTACCGCGACTTGCCCATCCTGATCAACCAGTGGGCGAACGTGGTGCGTTGGGAGATGCGCACTCGGCTTTTCCTGCGGACCCTCGAATTCCTCTGGCAGGAGGGACACACCGCTCACGCCACCCACGACGAGGCCGAGGAGGAAACGCGGAAGATGCTCGGCGTCTACCGCGACTTCATGGAAGGCTGGATGGCGATGCCCGTCGTGACCGGCATCAAGACCGAATCCGAGAAATTCGCAGGCGCCCTCCGCACCTATTCGTGCGAGGGGATGATGCAGGACAACAAGGCGCTCCAGGCGGGAACGTCGCACAACCTCGGGCAGAATTTCTCCAAGGCGTTCGATCTCAAATTCCAGACGGAGATGGGCGGCATCGAGTACGCCTGGAACACGAGCTGGGGCGTGTCGACGCGCATGGTCGGCGGCCTGGTTATGACGCACGGAGACGACAAGGGACTTCGCGTGCCGCCGCTCCTCGCGCCGATCGAGATCGTGATCGTGCCGATCTGGCGTTCCGAAGAGGACAAAGGCCGCGTAAAAGCCGCGGCGCACCTGGTCAAGGAAAGTTTGCTCGGCTGGGAGCGCCGCGTGCCCGGCCGCCTGCGCGTACACGTGGACGATCGCGAGGGAATGAAACCCGGCGCCAAGTACTACGAATGGGAGCTGCGAGGAATTCCCTTGCGGATGGAGCTCGGACCACGCGATCTCGATCAGAATCAGGTGGTCATGGTACGCCGCGACACAGGTGAAAAGCGCGCGGTGTCGCTGGCATCAGTAGGGGAAGACGCCGCCGATTTGCTGCACCTGATTCAGGAGACGATGCTGATCGACGCGCGTGAGCGAAGGGAGCAGAACAGCATTCGGGGCGGAATCACCTACGATCGCTTCCGCGAAGTGATGGATGGGGAAGGTGCCTTCGTCTATGCGGGCTGGTGCGGCGACGAGAAGTGCGCGACCGAGATCAAGGAGGAGACGAAGGCGACCATTCGCGTTCTGCCCGACGAGGAATTCAGATCCGCCGACCCGCCCAAGACCTGCCTCAAGTGCGGAGGCGCATCAACCGCCGAGGCGCTGTGGGCAAAAGCGTACTGAAGGCGACCGACATTCCGCCCGCCCGCGCGACTGAGACAACGACGGTCAGCGGCGAAGCATTTCCCCGGAACAGCGATGGCCTGTGGTGTGAGGGCCTGCCCCTCTCGCTAATAGCCCGCGAGCTCGGGACGCCTGCCTACGTGTACAGCGCTGGAGGGATTCGCGATCAGTACGCGCAGCTCCGCGACGCGCTGAAGGGCATTGACGCACGGCTGCACTACAGCGTGAAGGCAAACTCTAGCATCGCGATTCTCTCGCTGTTGCGGGAGCTCGGCGCGGGACTCGATATCGTCTCCGGCGGTGAGCTTTATCGCGCGCTCCGGGCAGGATACAGCGGACGCGACATCGTCTTCAGCGGTGTAGGGAAGACCGAACGGGAGATGGAGGAAGCACTCCGCGCGCAGGTGCTGCTCGTCAACGTAGAGTCCGAGCAGGAGCTCCACGTCCTCGATGCGGTCTCGAAGCGTCTCGGAATGAAAGCGCCGGTCGCGCTGCGAGTAAATCCCGAGGTGCTCGTTGATACTCCGCATCCTTACACGCGCACCGGCGAGAAGGGAATGAAATTCGGAATCCCGTTCGACGAGGCGCTGGCAGTGGCGAAGGTGGCCGCGACGCTAACCAACATCCAGCTGCTCGGGCTCGACATGCACGTCGGGTCGCAGATATCGCAATTCGCACCCTACGAGGTCGGACTACAGCGCCTCCTGCACCTGCGTCGCGAGATCGAGCGAGAGACGAAGGCGCGTCTCGAGTGGCTCGACATCGGTGGCGGGCTCGCCGTGACGTATGACGCCGAGCAGTCGGTCGACGTCCGTCACTTTGGTGAAGTGATCAGCGCGCTGGTCAGCGGATCGGGACTGAGAATCATACTCGAGCCGGGACGCTTCCTGGTGGGAAATGCGGGAGTTCTTCTCACGCGTGTACTGTACAGAAAACGGAGCGGCGGAAAGGAGTTCATTATCACCGACGCGGGAATGACCGATCTCCTGCGGCCTTCGCACTACAACGCCTTCCATCGCATCGATGCTGTGAAACCGACCGGCCGCACCACCGTCGCCGATGTTGTGGGACCGATTTGCGAGAGCGGCGATTTTCTCGCTCTCGACCGTCAGATAGACGACGCACAGCCGGGGGATCTTCTTGCGGTGCAGTCAACTGGCGCGTATGGGTTCGTCATGTCGTCCAATTACAACTCGCGTCCGCGAGCGCCGGAAGTGCTCGTCGATGGAGACAGGTTCGCCGTGATCACCCGGCGTGAGAGCTACGGCGATCTTATCCGCAACGAGATCCAGAAGCCCGAATGGAGGAGCCGGTAGTGCGAATCGGGGTGATGGCTGACACACACGATCGAGTTCCCGCGGTCGCCGACCTGCTCGAAAAACTGGCCCAAAAGGGCGTGAGCATGGTGATGCACGCCGGCGATTACTGCTCGCCGTTCTGTCTCGCGCCATTTCATCAGCGGGGCACCGCCCTGCTCGGCGTCTTTGGGCGCAACGACGGCGATCGTGAAACACTGAGCGCTTATGCCGCGCGCGGAATGGGAACCGAGATCTACGAATCGCCGCACAGCTTCGACGTGGGAGGAAAGCGGATCCTGCTGGTGCACGACATCGGGGAGGTCAACGCGAGATCGGTCGAGTCGCACGACTTCGTGATTCACGGCTCGTCTCATCTGCACTCGAAGAAAACCGTCGGGAGCACGCTCGTGATCAATCCCGGCGAAGCCTGCGGATGGATTCATGGGAAGTGCACGGCGGCGATCCTCGACACGGAAACCGGAGAAGTAGAAGACATCGCTCTATGAGCAGTCGGATCCTCATCATCGATTTCGGCTCACAGTTCACGCAATTGATCGCCCGCCGGGTTCGCGAGGCGCGGGTGTACTCCGAGATTCATCCACCGAGCCGCACCGTCGACTGGATTCGCGAGTGGAAGCCCACCGGCATCATCCTGAGCGGCGGACCCAACTCGGTTTACGGCGACAACGTCCCCCTGGCAGATCGTGCCATCTTCGACATCGCGCCCGTCCTTGGCATCTGTTACGGGATGCAGCTGATCGCGCACATCGAGGGCGGCCAGGTCATACGCACCGACCGTCGCGAGTACGGCCGCGCGGAGATGAAAGTGCTGGAGCCGAAGGGATTGTTCGCGGGATTTTCCACCAACGAATCGGTGACGGCCTGGATGAGTCACGGCGACCACATCGAGAAGCCGCCGAAGGGATACCTGGTTATCGCGGAGAGCAAGGGAAATCCGATCAGCGCCTTCCGCCACGAGAAGCGCCCCATCTTCGGCGTGCAGTTTCATCCCGAGGTCGCGCACACTCCGCGGGGCGGAGAAGTCATCTCGAACTTCCTTTTTGGAGTCTGTAAGGCGGAGCCCACATGGACCGCCGGCGCCTTCATCGAGGAGGAGATCTCGCGAATCCGGAAGATGGTCGGCAAGTCACGAGTCATCTGCGGACTATCTGGAGGAGTAGATTCATCGGTCGCCGCCGCTCTGGTGCATCGGGCGATAGGAGATCAGCTCACCTGCATCTTCGTCGACACCGGCTTGCTGCGGCTTCATGAGCGCGACCAGGTCGAGCGGACATTTCGCGCCAATCTCGGAATCAAGCTCATTACGATCGATGCCGAGGAGCGCTTCCTGACCGCGCTGGCGGGAGTGGATGATCCGGAGAAGAAGCGAACAATCATCGGCCACACCTTCATCGATGTGTTC
>DASZZU010000028.1:0-20443 GCA_035544855.1 Gemmatimonadaceae bacterium
CCTGTTCGACAGCTTCGGCAGAGAAAAGGTTGTGCGCGCCGACGTAGGCATTTGCCCCTTCGATGAGCTTGTCCACGTCCGCCGGAGTGCAACCCACTCGAACGGGAATGTCTCGAAGGGAGATACCGCGCATTGATTCGGCATCGAGGAGAAAACGCAAACGCGCCGCCGGCTCGACGGACATCCTTTCCAACTCACCAAGCGCGAGAGTTGGCACCGCACGCCTGCGAGGATACGGATCGAGAACCGCCCCGCCACCGATCGTTCGGAGTGGTGCAGGAAGCCGGACCACAAAGCGGTCACCACCGCGAAGCACTATTGGCGCGTCGGTTGTGATGCGAGCAAGCGCGGGCGATTCCGTGCGAGTGTCAGCAGACGCGAAGACGATGCGGGCGCCTACTTCACTCGCCCCGGCGTGTACCCGCAACTGCGTGCGTGGCGACAGCCGGCCAGCGAGATCAGAAGTTACTCCGACGATGGCCTCGAACATGGATGTCGCTTGCCACGACTCGTCGGTAACGAGGACACTCCCGCGAGGGACATCGCCCACCTCGAGACCGGCGAGGGCGATCGCGGCGCGACCGCCCGCGCGTGCGCGGTCGGCGGACGCGCCGTGCTGCTCGATTCTTCGCGCTCGTGTCGTTTTTCCGTATGGCAGAACCCGCACGTTGGCGTCAGCGCGCAGCTCGCCGCTCCAGACGGTTCCGGTGACGACGGTTCCCGTCCCCTTGATGGAAAACGCGCGATCGACAGGCAGTCGGAAGAGGTCGTCTGCCGCGCGGGGCGGCGCGCTCTTGAGTGCCGCCGATAAAGTCGCGCGCAGCTCTGGGAGTCCCGCACCTGTACGACTGGAGCATGGGACGACAGGCGGAGTCGGGCCGCTCGAAGTGTCGAACAGTGATTCGACATCGGTTCGAACCAGCGAGAGCCACTCTGCATCGACCAGGTCGGATTTGGTGAGCGCGACAACGATGCGCGGAATCTTCAACAGCTCGAGGATCAGCAGATGCTCGCGCGTTTGCGGCATCACGCCTTCGTCCGCGGCGACTACGAGCAGGCCCAAATCGATTCCGGTCGCGCCGACCAACATGCTGCGCACGAAGTCTTCGTGGCCCGGAACATCGACGATGCCAACAGTCCCGACTCCATCGAGCAATAGTGGAGCAAAGCCGAGGTCGATGGTTATGCCGCGGCGCTTTTCTTCGGGAAGTCTGTCGGTGTCAACGCCCGTCAGCGCTCGAACGAGAGCTGTCTTGCCATGATCAATGTGCCCCGCGGTTCCAATTATCACGCAGCGGACCAGCGTTCGTGCTCCCAGACCGCGAAGGCACGCAGCGGCCTGTCGTCGCTCAAGTGAGCTCCGAGGAATTCACGCAGCAATCGTTGGTGCGAGCGCGACTCCGCCTCACTGAGGTGCGCTGACTCCACGCCCTCGAGCCAGCTCTTGATTGCAGCGCGAGCCGGAGCGGGAATCTTTCTTCCCGCGGGCGCGAGCTCGCTGCACGACGGGCAGATGATACCACCCGATACGTGTGAGAATGTTGCTTCGTCGGCGTCGCGCAGCGGCGTGTGGCAGAGGGCGCAGCTCGAAAGCTCCGGTGTAAAGCCAAGCACCGAGACGATTCGCCAACATCCGGCGAGGCCGTCCTCAATCGTGTGCTCCGGCGACGACCGTGATATCCGGTCCAGGACGTCGGCGACCGTGTCGTAGACGAGCGGACCCGCGTCCTCTCCCGCGAAGCGAAGGGCGAGCTCGGCCACGGTCGATGCCGCCGTAAATCGACCGATATCGTGCGCGAGCTCGCTCCTGGAGCGGGATACGTCGAACGATCCGAGGTTGTGAAGCTCGCGATTCGGCTTTACGTAGATCTGGGCCGTTCCCTCGGCGAAGAGATCGAGAGCCGACCCAAAGCGTCCGCGCGACTTTCTCGCTCCCCTCGCGAGTACCGACTGCACTCCTGCCTCCCGCGTCAGGAGCCGAATGATCCGCGAGCTCTCGAGATAATCGAAGGCGTGAAGGACAATCGCTTCCGTGACGCTGAGAGGCATGACAAGAATCTAATGCTCGGCCGGTGCCGTCAGCCGCACACCACCACAGAGAAGTATCTAGAAGAGAGTGGACGCGCGCGCCCCGATCAGAACGGTGCGTCCAGGCGCCGCAAAATGAAGCGCATCCTCGTATCGCTTGTTCAATGCGTTTTCGACTCGCGCATTCAACGTCAGTCCGCCGCGACTGTGCGCGGTGATGGGGAGCTCCGCCGAAATGTCGAGCTTCGTGTAAGCCGATAGTGTTACGCGAGGCGACGGAAACTGGGCGAAGTCGGTGTCCGCTCTCTTTCCGACGAAATTCAAAGCTACGCCGACACCCGCGCTAGCGGGGCGAGAATACGTGACGACGACGCTTCCAGAATGGCTCGGGCGCCGAATCAGCGCGTCGCCGACGTTGTCGCCGCCCTGGTACCCCGGCGGGATCTGTGTAACGCGCGGATTGACGATCGTATAGCTCGCGCTGCCGCGCCAATTGCTCGACGGCAAGAGCGCGAGCTCCGCTTCGTAACCATTGGAGCTGGCACCTGTGAGATTCGCGTAGCTTCCCTTGAAGCTGGGCGGGCCGCCGTTCACGTACTGAATGAGATCCGAGAAGCGCTGGGTGAAGTAGATCGCGCTCAGCCGAACCGGCTCTGCCCACGAGCTCGTCGTGAGTCCCACTTCGGCCGAGCGAATTCTTTCCGGCCGCAGAGCGGGACTACCGACTGTATAAAGCGTCGGCCGAAGCTGATTGAACGCGGGAGCATTGAATGCGGTGCTCAATGAAGCACGAAGCCGCACGGCGGGGACAATCCCTGCGCTCGCCCCGATTCGGTAGGTGCCGAACCGATGGTAGTCTGAGTTGTCGTCGACTCTCCCGCTGAGCGTATATGAAAAGCGCTCATCCGGATTGCCGAGCAATTCGGAGTAATACGCCAGGTTGTTGCGGGAGGCGTCGAATGAGTCAGTCTGAGTCGTGGCGCCGCCGACAGGGCCGGACCCATTGGAGCTTCGCTCGTGTTCTTTCTCGTAGTTCGCCCCGAGGGTGACGGTGGCGTTTGCCGGCAGAAAGAAGCTCAGTCTCCCCTCCGCGTTTCGACGATAGCCACGCGACCTGAACGCGGAATGCTCGGGTGCGGTGGCGCCAAATGGAGTAGCGGTATCCTCGGTGAGATCGGCAACCTCGTTGGTGCCCGCGAGAAAGCGCGCCTGGGCGTATGGGCTCAGATTTCGTCCGGCATCGAGTCCCACCGTAAGCCGGTGTTGTGTGCGATAGGAATTGCTGTCGACCGGCTGTCCCGCAAAATCGGTCGGATAGTGGAACTCCGCCGCCGTATAACGCGCGGAGACTCTGGCATCACCCGCGGTTCCATGCCCAAGTGTCAACGCGCTGCTGAGGGTGCCATTTCGATACTGATTGTTGAACGGCAGAATGCCGTCGGTCGAATGATGCGCGGCACCGAGGGAGAACTGTCCAAGCGCGTTATCGCCCGCGGCGTCCGCGTCGACGTCGAAAGAGCGATACGTTCCGGCGCGGGCACCGAGCGATGCGCGAGGCTCGTCGGAACCTCTGCGCGTAAAGATCTGCACGATGCCTGAGACCGCGTCGGCGCCATAGAGAACGCTGGCTGGTCCGCGGACTATCTCGATCCGCTCGATATTATCGGTCGTCAGGTGGCTGAAATCGAAGAATCCGCCGGAGGCGTTCACCGGAACGCCGTCGATGAGAACCTTCGTGTAACGGCTCTCGCCACCGCGGAGGAATAGCGAGGTCACCGCGCCATAAGACCCGTTCTGGACCAGCATCGCTCCAGGAACCTCGCGCAACGCATCCGATACTCTCGTGACGCCGCGGGCACGGAGATCTTCGCCCAGGAGAACGGTGACGGCCTGAGTAAGGGTGCTCGCGGGACGCGGAACTTTGGAGGCTGAGACTACGACCGTTCCAAGGTGCGTGGTGTCCTTTTCCTGAGCGAACGCGGAATTTCGCGGCGCCGCGGCGAGGACCAGGAGCGAGACCGTGAGAGATTTGTGGTTCATGGTTGGGTGATTGAAAGAGAGATCAAGAGTGTTTGTCAGAGGGTGAGCGGACGACGCAGTGGCACGAGCGCCGGGGCGCCGACAGCCGGATCGTGCGTGACCACGACCGGCCATCCGTAGATCGACTCGAGCCGATCGGCTTTCATGACGTCCCTGGGCGCTCCGCTCGTGGCAATCTTTCCTGCGTTGAGAAGCACGATCGTGTCGGCGAAGCGCGCGACGAGATTCAGCTGATGACTCACGAGCAGGACCGCCAGCCCGGAGCGTGCGAGCGAGGAGAGCAGCTCGAAGATCGCCATCTCGTGAGCGATGTCGAGGAATGTCGTGGGCTCATCGAGAACGAGAGCCGGCGCTTTTTGCGCGAGGGCACGGGCAATGCGCACCCGCTGCCATTCGCCACCGGACAGAGCATCGGTGTCACGATCGGCGAGGTCCTCTACGCCGGCTTGTTCCAACGCATCGCTGACCGCCGTTTCATCGACTTTGGTAGCTGCGCGCCAGAGTCCGAGGTGCGGATAGCGGCCGAGGGCAACGTACTCGCGCACTTGAATGGGGAATGCCGCTTCTTCGCGCTGCGGGACGACAGCGACACGGCGCGCGAGCTCGGTGAGTGAAAGCGTCCTCACGTCACTGTTAGCGACCGCAACTGATCCCTTCACGACATCAGCGCGACCCAGCAGCGCTCTGACTATAGAGCTCTTCCCAGATCCGTTGGGACCGGCCAATGCCGTGAGCTTGCCGGAAGCGGCGACAAAGCTCACGCCGTCGACAGCGTTCCTGGCCCCGCCTGGATAGGAAACGACGAGATCAGATACCGTGATCATGCCGCGCGTCTCAGCTGCACGAGAAAAAACGGCACGCCGAGAAGCGCGGTGATCGCTCCGAGAGGCAGCTCCGTTGGTGCTGCAACTGTGCGTGCCGCGAGATCGGCGGCGACGACGAGCGTGGCTCCGATGAGTCCGGAAGCGACCACGAGCGGGCGATGTGCGCGGAGACCCAGACGGCGCGCGATATGTGGAACCACGAGCCCCACGAACCCGACGAGGCCGGCAGCAGCTACGGTCGCCGCGGCCAGAAGTGCGGCGATCAGAAAAATGCGTCGCCCAGACCGCTCGGCATCGACGCCCAACGACGCCGCGGTCTCGTCCCCGAGTGACAGGACATCGATTTCTCTTGCCCAGTAGATGAGCGCGCCACCCGCAACGAGGATGCTTACAGCGAGCCAACCGACCCGCTGCCAGTTTGCGTCAGCCGCGGATCCCATCATCCAGAACAGCGCGCCGCGGATAGTGTTGGGTTCCGCGCTCGCCAGCGCGACCATGATCGTCGCGTTGGCGAAAGCCCCGACGATCACGCCGGCAATCAGCAGGGTGCGAAGATCTGCTCTCGCTCCACGCGCTCCGACCCGACTCACTGCAAGAGCCACCAGAACCGCGGCGACCGAGCCCGCGAATGCGGCCAGCGTCACCAGTACGTCGGCGGTGAATCCCAGCGCGAACGCGATCACGGCTCCTACCGCCGCTCCACCGGATACCCCCAGGAGATACGGCTCGGCGAGAGGATTGCGCAGTGATCCCTGAAGCGCCGCGCCGCTGGCTCCGAGACCCATGCCGACGAGCGCGCCGAGCATCACCCGCGGTAGTCTCAGATCGCGCACGATGGCGACGAAAGTGGGATCACCGCGTCCACGCAACGCCGCGAACACCGCCGCGAGAGGAACCGACACCGCGCCGCGGGCGACCGCGATCGCCGCGATCGCGAGGAGCGCTGCAACGAGCAGCAGCCAATACCATCCCCTGAAGCGCGTCAACGCAACACGCCGGGATGAAGGAGATTCGCGAGGGAGACAGCGGCTTCGCCGAGTCTCACCGACGGCCGCGCTACCAGCAGCGTGTCCACCACGAAGATCTTGCGATCGCGGGCCGCGCGGACTATTCGCCAGCGTGTATCGGACTCGATCTGAGCCTTTCCGATGGGCCCGGCCAGAATGAAGTCCGGATTTCTCCGTGAGATATCTTCAAGAGAGACCTGTGCGGACGGACCAGCGATGTCGGCGTATACATTTTTTCCGCCGGCGATGTCCACCAGCTCGTTCATGAAGCTGCCGGCTCCAATCGTGATGACTGGCGCGTCCCAGATGTGCCAAAACACGCTGGGACGCGTCAACTGCGCCGTGGCGGTGCGAACGCTGTCGAGCGTTCGATATACGGAATCAATAACTGTCTTTGCTCGCACGGAGTCGCGCAGTATCGCGCCCAACAATTGGACTGTCCGTCGGAAATCGGAGATGTGATCCACTTTGAGGGACAGAGTGCTCACGCCGGCGGCTCGGAGTCGGGCGGCGGCGGGACGATTGTCCTGGCTGGCGTAGAGAATTACGAGGTCGGGATGTGAGGCGAGCACCGCCTCGACGTTCGGACGAATCCCATCTCCAAGCGCCGGAATCAGCTTCGCCGAATCGGGCCACAGGTCGTACTTTGTGCGGCCGACGAGCCGCGTGCCGGCGCCCAGCGTGAACAGAATCTCCGTCGTCGCGGGATTGAGGGAGACGATGCGCGTGGGCGGGCGGCCAATTCGAACGGGATCGCCGAAGTCGTCGGTCGCCGCGAGGGACGGAGTGCGCGAATCGCCGCACGCGGAGATTGCGAGCGCGAGCGCGATACAAGCTGATCGGCTGCTCAAAAGCAAAACGGACACTCCTCTCAGAGGAATGCCCGCAACGAGCACGCGCCAAAAGACGCCTGACCGCCACCAGCACCTCCCCCGAGGTTCTGCGAAAGTGGCGCGGACGAGAGTCGTCTCCTGGCTTCGGGCCGCCGGACTCACCTTCCCGACCGCTCCAGCGGTCAGTGGCGTTTTCGAGTCTGCGTTAGTGCCCGTTACAGTGGCGGGGCCGCACCGGCGTCACACCGGTTTCCGTGGCTTCCGTCCGCGATCGATTGTCAGGCGAAGCTATCGGCGCCGAAGCGCCTGCGCAAGCGCGAGGACCATTGTGCCGCCGATCAACAGCGTAATGGCAACCATGTATCGCGGGTCGATGGCTCTGTCGGACGGAGGAGGCGGAAGGTCGATCACCGCCACGGAATTCTCCGGCATGTTGGAGGCAAGGAAGCGTCGAAAGTTGCGCGCTTCGACCGTCACCGGATCCACCTCGCGGACATGCGGGCCGGTGACGCTGCCGGCTTTTTCCTCGATCATAATCTCGTAAATCCCCGTCTCCTTCTCGAGCGGGAGGCTCAATGGAAAAGATTTCGCGGGGAGCGAATAGGAAAACGAGAGCTGCTTGATCCCGGGAGCGATGGGCGCGTAAACGCTCACCACGCCTTTCGTGTAGGATACCGCGCTGGCGGGAATGTCGCCCTGACTCACCTGAAAATTCGTGACGCCCGGCGGTACGTGAGTCTGCCACGTAGCATCCTTCGGCGTGTCGGTCGCAGCGATGCGAGTGACGGAAGAATCGTTGGACAGATCGTAAACCTCGACGACCGACCGCAATCCGTTGGCGTCCACCGCCGACACGACGACGTGGTGCCCACGCAGACTGGTGGGCACGCGATGCGATGTGGTATCGAAAACCGTCACCTCGCCGTCGTCGCCACTTATCTTGCCGTCGGCGAGCGGTGGCGTGAAGTACGCGATCCCGTCGTAAGAGGCGGACACGAAATAGATCGCGTCCTCGCTGCCCGTCCGCACATAGTTGAAGGCGTAGCGGCCGCGGGGATCGGATTTGACCGAATCGAGCGGACCCGCCCGATCGGGTCCTACGCGGTGGAGAACGACCCACACGCCAGCGACCGGGTTCATACTACGCGTGCCGGGACGCACGATGCGCCCGGACACGTGCTGCTGAACGGGAGGCAGGGCGGCCTGCAGGAAGAGCAGGACCGCCAGCTTACATATTGAACTTCCCAAAGTCTTCGGGCCGCAGGTTCTCGAGATACTCCTTCAGCTGATCGGCGGACATTTCTTCCGAAGGCTCGGCGAGCGTCTCGGGCGGAGACTGGCCTTCCTCGAGCAGGAGCGCGGTGAGGAGACTTTCCTGGGCGAAGATCGGCGCCTCGAATCTGAGCGCGATCGCGATGCTGTCGGAAGGACGAGCGTCGATGTGCACGGCGCCGGAGCTGCGCGCAATGTGAAGCTCCGCGTAGAAGGTCCGATTCGCGACCTTCGTGATGTGCACGCGCCTCAGCGTGCCACCCAGCCCGATGATGAGATTCTTGCAGAGATCGTGAGTGAGCGGGCGCTCGCGCTTGAGCTTGTTCATCTCGATCACGATCGACTCCGCCTCGGGCTGTCCGATCCAGATCGGCAGCAAGCGCGCTCCGCCCTTCTCCTGCAGTATCACCACATAGGAGTTGGTCGACCTGTCGAGACCAAGGCGCATGACTTCGACTTCTACGAGCTGCATAAAATCAAATTAACGTGATGGGCGGAAAGTAGAAAAGCTGACTGCGAGCGGCGGCCAGCTTCTCATACACCTCCATCACCCGCGCGAGCCTACTTGCCGTGGACGGCCTTCTTGAGATCGGCGACTCGATCGAGCCGCTCCCAGGTGAAAAGCGTGCCCTTTCCGTTTTTCTTCGGCGCGCGACCGAAGTGACCATACGAGGAAGTAGGGCTGTAGATCGGCTTTCTCAGATCGAGCGCGTTGATGATCCCGTTGGGCGTGAGATCGAACACCTGCTGGACGGCTCTCATGATCGCCGTTTCAGGGACTGTGTTCGTTCCGAAGGTATCCACGTTCACGGATACCGGCTCCGCCACTCCGATCGCATACGCGAGCTGCACCTCGCAGCGGCGCGCGAGCTTCGCGCCCACGATGTTCTTGGCCACCCACCTCGCCGCATAGCACGCAGACCGATCGACCTTCGAGGGATCCTTGCCGCTGAATGCCCCGCCGCCGTGGCGGCCCATTCCGCCGTAGGTGTCTACGATGATTTTGCGGCCGGTGAGGCCGGCGTCGCCCTGAGGCCCGCCGACCACGAAGCGTCCAGTGGGATTGATGTGAAGCTTGAGGCTCTTGTCGCGCAGCTCTTTGGGAATGACGGGTTCGATGACCTCGGAGATGATCGCCTCGCGCAGCTTCTTGGTCGAGATGTCTTCCGAGTGCTGCGTCGACACGACTACGGTCTCGACTCCGATCGGAAGAGAATCCTCGTAGCACACGGTAACCTGCGCCTTTCCATCGGGTCGCACCCAGCTTCCTTCCTTGGATCTGCGGAACGCCGCGAGCCGCTCTGTCAGCCGGTGGGCCAGCTGTATCGGCATGGGCATCAGCTCTGGCGTCTCCTCGGTCGCGTAGCCGAACATCATGCCCTGATCGCCCGCGCCGCCACGATCTACTCCCTGCGCGATGTCGGGGGACTGCTTGTCGATAGTGCTGATCACGGCGCAGGTCTTCGAGTCGAAACCCATGCTGGCGTCGTTGTATCCGATCCGGTCGATCGTCGAGCGCACGATCTCGGGAACATTGACGTATGTCTTGGTGGTGATCTCACCGGCGACGCAGGCCAGTCCGGTGGTTACGAGTGTCTCACAGGCCACGCGCGCCAGAGGATCGTCGGTCAGTATTGCGTCTAGAATGGCGTCCGAGATCGCGTCCGCGACCTTGTCAGGATGGCCTTCGGTGACGGATTCGGATGTGAAGAGATGTCGATCGAGCACGAAATTCCTCTGGGGAATATGAGGATGATCGGTGGCAACGGTCGCACGCCGTACTATTCGTGCGCCGAGGAAGCTTTCAACCCACCGGAGCCTTCGAAGATATTTCCATCTACGAACCCAGGCAACCCGTCGCGTAAAAAAGGAGCGTCGCCGAAGGCGGACAGCAAACGCCGCCGAAGCTCTCCCTCGGCTTCACGGGCGGTCTTTGATTCGAGCGCGGCGTTCGCCGCCTCAGCCGCGACAGCGACGCTGACGCCGCGCACAATCCGCTTGACGAGCGGGACGGCGCGGCCCGCCACGCTGAGCGAGCGGACTCCCAGGCCGATGAGCGCGAAGGCCATGAGAGGCTGTGAAGCCATCTCTCCGCAGACCGCGACTTCCATGTGGTGAGCGACTCCCACGTCCACGACTCGCTTGATCAGCGTCAGCACAGCCGGATGCAGTGGAGTGAAGCGCGAAGCGAGATTCGCGCTGCCGCGGTCCACGGCGAGCGTGTACTGAACCAGGTCATTGGTGCCGATGCTGAAGAAAGTGACATCGTCTACGAGAGTATGGACCGACAATGCGGCGGCCGGAGTCTCGACCATCACTCCGAGCGGAAGCTCGTGCCGGTATTCGACTCCTCTCGCGTCCAGCTCAGCAGCCGCTTCGTTCAGGAGGTGACGCGCCTGCCTGACCTCGTCGAGCGTGATGATGAGCGGAAACATGATGCGGACATCACCGTGCATCGCCGCGCGCAACAAGGCACGGAGCTGCGTCTTGAACAGCTCGGGCTCATCGAGGCACATCCTGATGGCGCGCCAGCCCAGGAACGGATTCGGATCCGTCGGATACCCTCCCACCGGAAGCTTGTCGCCCCCCAAGTCGAAGGTGCGGATCACGACAGGTCTTCCTCCAAAGGCTTCCACGACGTGACGGTAGGCCTGATACTGCTCCTCTTCATCCGGCATGGTGGCTCTGCCGACGACGAGGAACTCCGTGCGCATCAGTCCCACGCCTTCCGCACCGCTATGAGCGGCGAATTCAGCCTCCTCGGGCAAGTCGACGTTCGCGCGCAGAGTAACCCAGTGACCATCGAGCGTGACCGAATCGGCGGTGGCCATCGCCTGGAGCTCGGTCTGCTCCGCCGCTTCGCTCGCCCGCCGCTCGCGATACGTGGCGAGCTGCGCCGGGCTCGGATTGATCACGAGCACACCAGACGTACCGTCGAGGATCACGTACTCGCTGCCATCGAGACGCTGAGTCGCCTCGCGCAAGCCGACGACGGCGGGGAGGCCAAGCGATCGAGCGAGAATTGCGACGTGTGACGTGCGAGTGCCGGCGTCCGTCGCGATGCCGATGATCGCCTCGCGATCGAGCTGCACCGTCAGGCTGGGTGTGAGATCGTGTGTGACCAGGATCTTGTTCGACCCCTTCGGGAGATCGACCGGGTCGTGATCGGGAAGCCCGAGCAGGATCGACAGCACGCGAATGTGCACGTCGATCAGATCCCCGACCCTCTCGCGCAACATCGGTCGTGCGTGACTCGCAAATTGTTGACGCCACTCGAAAAGGACGAGGTCGAACGCTTTCTCCGCACCAAGGTTCTGGTGGATAAGCTCCTCGACCTGACGCAATAGCTCGCTGTCCTCGAGAATCGAAAGCTGCACGTCGAAGATCGCGGCCTCTTCCGGACCGGCGTGCTTTTCAGCGCGGGCCCTCACCTGCTGCAACCTTTCCCGCGCCTTCTCGAGCGCCTGATGGAAGCGCTTGACCTCGCCCGGAATCGCCTCGTCGGGGATGATGCGGTGTCGAACGTCGGGGACCTCCCATCTGAGAAGGTGGACCTGCCCGTCCACGATCCCCGGAGACGCCGGGATGCCGGCAAGTCCCGTGGGCATCAACTCTCCCCGAACTTGTTTGCGATCACAGCGGACAGCGCGTCGAGCGCCGCCTCGGCGTCGTCGCCCGTGGCGCGGACGATAATCGTCGCGTCGAACTCGGCGGCGAGCATCATCACTCCCATGATGCTCTTCGCGTTCACCTCGAGATCGTCGCGCACGATGGTGATATTGCTCTTGAACTTTCCCGCCGTCTTCACGATCTCGGCGGCCGGGCGCGCATGTATGCCCAGCTTGTTGACGATTTTTGCTTCGCGCTCAGGCATCAGGTAAGGACCGAGTAGAGTACGAACACCGCGAGGACTCCGAGAGCAATGCGCCAGCCTTCCGCCCGTTCGCGCAAGCGTGCGAGCAGGAGAATCCCAATCAACGCCGCGCCGATGATGCCACCAGCGAATACACGGCCCGGACCAACGACCCGCTGCAGCGCCACCGGTAGCGCGATGCCGGCCACCAGCGCCGCTGCGCTCCCGATGTACTGTGGTCCCTGCCGGAAAACAGGACTCCCGAGCGCAGACGCGACATTCAGGCCGCGAGACAGACCGATGTGGAGTCCCCACGCTCTGAGCAGAAAATGTCCGGCGTTGTACAGCAAGAGAAATGTACCGACAACCCCCAGAGCGGAGGCGCCGGCCCCAAAGACACCGAGCGCCACTACCGAGCAGAACGGTAGCCAGCTGGCCCACACGAGCCTGTCGCCGACACTACCGAGCGGACTCGCGAGTGCGCTTCGAAAGCGCTCGATTCTCGCTGGATCGACGCCTTCGAGCTCGGCCCGGGTGAGCGAACCGACGGCGATTCCCGTCAGGTATGGGTGCGCGTTGAAGTAGCGCGATTCGCGCGCCAGCGCGGCGCGGTATTGCGGACCGTCAACACCGCCGGGGAGATATCTGAGCGCGGGCTCCATCACGAATCCGATACCGGTCCCGAGCAGCGTCTCGTAATTCCATGATCCCTGCACCGCGAGCATGCGGACGAACATCGCGAGCTTGACGCGAAATGGCAGAGAAATTCCCGCGGGAGCGGCTGTCATGATATCCGAAGCAGAGCGGCGGACACGATCAGCCCTCCCACGAAAAACCAGATCACATGCCGCACCGAATGGAAAACCTTCCAGAGCGCGCCACCTGCGACCGTCGCGGCGACGATCACTACGACCGCTCGCGAATAGTCGGATTCACTTCCCCAAACAGCTACGATGGCGCGGACGAGCGGGCTGAAGATCACCATTGCGATCGTCGTCACGAGCACGCCGCGCAGCAGGTCCAACGTCATCCCCGTGAGGTGAAGCGAGAGGAGCGCGCCTCTGGATCCCTCCTCGATCCGATCCCGCGTTCGCTCCAGGCGGACAGCGATGATACGGCGCAGGACCACCATGCTCGAGCCGCTGATGCTCGCGGTGAGGAGCGCGGCGAGAATCGAGGCCGGCAAGGCGCCCGGCAGCCCGTGCGATTGCGCGGCGAAAAGCGCACCCCCGACAACACTGGCCGAGCCCCATTCAGGGTAGCGCGAAGCTCCAAACGGCAGGGTGTCGAGGGCAATCAGCTCCAATACGACTCCAATCAGCAGGCCCGACTCACTGTGACCAATGAACGTTCCCGCCAACGTCGACGCGACGATCGGCCGCGAGATCATCGCCTGTGGAAAGCTGACGACATCGAGTCCGAGCAGGCCGCCAAGCAGCGCCAGCGGTAGCGCCTCGAGCAGATTCACTTCGACTCCCCTTCGAGAACTTCGGAGAGGGGGACGGCGCGGGCGGATGGCACATCCTGCGCTGTCACTTCCACTCCCGCGGCCTCCAGCGCGCGGAGCTGCTGCTCTTCGGCGGGCGTGAGAAACACGTAGCGCAACTTTTCGGCGCGACCGGCTCGATGATGGATGCCGCCAAGGTTGACGCTGCCAATCGCCTTCACGCCCTTCACGAGGCGGTGCATGCTCTCAATGTCCCCGGCGACGAGAATCCCCGGACGCGGGTCTGCGGCGTAACGCGCATGGTCCCGTATAGCGGTGGCGACGTCGGCGAAGTAGATGTCCATCTCGGGTGGCACCGCCATTCGGTACAGCTCTTTCTCCCAGTCGCTCGAAGCGACCAGATCATCCACGAGAGTCAGAAATCGCGCGTTCAGGGGTTGACCCCAACCGACAACCACCTGTCCATGAATCAGTCGGTCATCGATGCGGTAGAGGTGGATCCCCATCAGCTCCGCTCAACCACGATTAGCGATGCTTTTCCCCGATCGGCTGCGGATCGCGCGGCTTCGCTGGGGGAAACCGTCGTATTGAAGACGAAGTCGAGAAGCGTGGCCAAATTAACCCCGCTGACGAGTACCACGCTCGAATCACTCTTCACAATGCGTCGCGCAGCGAGAGTGGCGCTGCCGCCTGGAAGGTCGGTGAAGATCACGCGCGCTCCGGTCCGGGCGAGCTCCGCACGGATCGCCGCCTCGATGTCTTCTGGAGTGAGCCCCATCATGGAGAGGCCAACGAGCCTGCCGGCCATCCCGCAGATCTGATCGACAGCGGAAACCAGGCCAGCGGAAAAATCTCCGTGACCGATTACGATCGCCCGAGGCTTGTTTGCCTCGGATTCTTCACCGTTACTCATGATCTTCCTGTAGGTATTCGCGAATGTTGGAGGCGGCCGCAGTCTTCATCCGCTTGATAAGCCGGTCATTGAACGCTTCAGGGGCGTGGATACCGGAGTAGCGAAGGAGGTGATTGAGCGCAATGACTTCAGCAATGACAGTAATGTTCTTCCCGGGGTTCAGGAACACCGTGATCTTCGGAAGCTCCACGTCGAGTATGGTAGTCGTCTTCACGTCGAGACCGGTTCGCTCGACGACGGCATCCTGGTTCCATTGCTCGAGCTGCACGACGACCTCTATGCGCTTTTGCTGGCGGACGGCGCGAATGCCGAAGATCGCGGGAATGTCGATCAGACCAATCCCACGAATCTCCATATAGTGCCGCTGCATCTCGTGGCCACGACCGATCAGCACATCGTTGCCCCGCTTGCTGACGATCACCAGATCGTCTCCAACAAGCCGATGCCCTCTCTCGACGAGATCGAGGACGCATTCCGATTTTCCAATTCCGCTCATGCCGGTGAAAAAGAGACCGACGCCGAAAACATCGGCGAGCGAGCCGTGGAGCGAGACGGTAGGAGCGAACTCCATCTCCAGCACCGGCTTGATCCGCCGATAGAACTCCGCGGTCTTGAGCCTGGTGCGTATGAGTGGAACTCCGGCGGCGCTCGCAATCTCCTTGAGACCAGCGGGCAGGCGCTGTCCCTTCGTGACGAAGACAGCCGGGATCGGGAAGGAGAAAAACAGCTCGAGGATTTTCTTGCGCTCCGCACCGCCCAGCGACGAGAGGTAGGTGATCTCCGTCTCACCGAGAACCTGAAGGCGTTCGGCAGAAAATCTCTTCACGTAGCCGGCCAACACGATACCGGGGCTCGAGACTTCGGCGTTTCCCACGAGGCGATCCAGACCCGTTCCCGGCTCGATCTCCTCCAGCTGCAGCGTTCCGCGCAACCGATCGAGGAGCTGGCCGACGGTTACCTTCGGACTCGGCATCGCCACTCCACTGCGGATAAAATGTGTCCCATCATTTCGCGACTACTTCCTCCAGGTGCGACAGAGTGTCGTTCGCCGCGCGCTCCCAGGTGAAAGTTTCGGCGAACCGCCGCCCGGCAGCGCCCAGGACGTCAACGAGATCGCGCGACTCAACGATTCCTCTCATGGCTGCCGCCATCGCGCTAAAGTCGTCCGGCGGTACGAGAAATCCGGTTTCGCCGTCGACTACCGATTCGCGGATGCCCGGCGAATTCGCCGCGATTACCGGCGTAGCACATGCTGCCGCTTCGAGATTGCTGATTCCCCACCCTTCCTTTGGCGACGCCAACGTAGACGCCCATGCGCGGCGAAGAAGATGAACCTTTTCATCCTCGGGGATGAATCCGAGAAATTGCACCCTGTCAGTTAGTCCAAGAGAGTTTACCAGTCCTTCGAGCCGAGCGCGATAGTCGCCGGTCCCAGCAATCTCGAGAGTGGCCTCGGGGACGTTCAGATCGGCGAATGCGCGAATCACCACATCGACCCGCTTGTACTTCTTGAGTCTGCCAAGGTAAACGAATAGAGGCTTTTCCGACCGCTCGACGGGATTCGGCGTAAGGCGAGAGGAGTCGACTCCGTTGTAGATCACTCTTATCGCATGGCGCGGAATACCGCGCGCGACGAGATCGTCAGCGGTGCTCACGCTCACCGCCTCGAACGGAACCTTCTTATAGAGGGCGCCGAGTGGCCGCTCAGAAAGCCAAACAGCGGCGGCAAGCGGTGCGGGAGCCTCGCGAAAGACCGTCGCGCCGAAGAGGTGATGAACGAGAGCCACGAGCTTGGGCACGCCCCACAGCGGAGTGTAGAGCGGAACCTTGTTAAGATCCTCGATGACGACGTCATAGTTGTTTGCGCGCAGATTTCTTTCGAAGTACCGCCGGGCAAGGAAGGGATAAGTGTGGCGATTCCCGATGCGGTGGACCTCGATGCCCTGGAGATTCGCGCGTTGTGGGGCCGTCTCCCAGGAGCTGCAGAGAAGGTCGACGCTGTGACCGCGCGCAACCAGCCGTGTGAAGATTTCCCGGAGGTGAAGCTCGGCGCCGCCAGCCTGCGGATTTTCGTGGTCCAGCCAGTTGAGTACGAGTACCCGCACTAGATCATGCCGGCCTGTCGAGCGAAGGCGTCGAGCACTCCGTTGACGAACTTCGCGCTCGCAGACGTGCCGAATCTCTCAGCCAACCGCACGGCTTCCTGAATCGCGACACGCGGCGGCGTCTCGCCCTTCATTAGTTCGGCAGCGCCAAGTCGAAGCACAGAGCGCTCGATGGCACCGAGCCGCTCGAGCCGCCAGTTGGTGGTGAGATCCGCCAGTCGCGAATCCAGTTCGGCGCCGCCACTCGCGACTTCCCGCACAAGTAACCCGGCGAGGCGTCGCTCCTCGGGAGCAACGGATAGATCATCCCAGACCTGTGTGGCAACGCGATCGAGATTCATCCCGCCCCGCATGTCGCACGCGTAGAGCGCCTGGAGCGCTCGCGCGCGAGCGCGCGATTCAATCCGCATCGTCGGGATCGAGTCTGTTGAAAAGATCGACCATCTCTAGTGTCGCGACCGCCGCGTCCCAGCCCTTGTTTCCGTGTGCGCCGCCAGCGCGCGCCTCGGCCTGTTCGTCGGTATCGCAGGTCAGTACGCCGAAGCCGATAGGGGTTTCTGATTCCGCGCTGACCGCCGCCAGACCTCGCGACGCCTCGCCGGCGATGTAGTCGAAGTGCGCGGTCTCGCCGCGGATGACAGCGCCGACCGCTACCAGACCGTCGTATCGCTCGCTCGCGAGAAGCCAACGGGCGGCCATGGGAAGCTCCCACGCGCCCGGAACCCAGACGACATCGATGTCCTCAAAGACGACGCCGTACTTGAGCAAAGCCTGGAGCGCACCGTCGACCAACTTTTTCACTATCGGCTCGTTGAAGCGGCTGGCGAGGACGACCATGCGCCGCCCGACGCCGCTGGGCAATCCCGCGAATTCCGGCATTTACGACGCGAACAGGTGTCCGAGCTTGGCTCGCTTGGCTTCGAGGTAGCTGGAGTTCTCGTCGTGCGCAATCGAAATGATCGGTACGCGCTCGTCGATGGTCAGACCGTAACCTTCGAGCCCGACCAACTTGCGAGGATTGTTCGTGATCGGGCGAATCGTTCGCAGCCCGAGGTTGAGCAGGATCTGTGCGCCAATACCATAGTTTCGAAGGTCGGGCTTGAAGCCGAGCCGCTCATTGGCTTCGACGGTATCGACACCCCCATCCTGAAGCTCATACGCCTTGAGCTTGTTGAGGAGGCCGATCCCGCGCCCCTCCTGATCCAGATAGACGATCACGCCCTTCCCTTCCTTGGCGATCATTTTCATCGCCGTCTCGAGCTGCCAACCGCAATCGCAGCGCAGCGAGTGGAAGACATCACCCGTCAGACACTTCGAGTGCATCCGTACGAGCACGCTGGAATCAGGGCCAACATCGCCAAGTACGAGCGCGATGTGCTCGTGCTTGTCGACATCGTTCCGGTAGCCGACAACGCGCCATGCGCCCGTGTCGGTTGGGAGCCGCGCCTCGGCGACTCGATGGACGAGGCGCTCGGTCTGCAAACGGTAGGCGACCACCTGCGCGACCGTAATGAACGTCAGACCATGCTGCGCGGCGAAGCGCTCCAGCTCCGGCCGACGCGCGCTCGAACCGTCTTCGCTGAGGATCTCGCATACGACACCAGCGGGAACGAGCCCGGCCAGCCGGGCAAGGTCAACCGCGGCTTCGGTGTGCCCGACGCGCTGCAGCACACCACCCTCACGGGCCCGCAGCGGAGGAACATGTCCGGGCCGACGCAGATCGGAGGGCAGCGTCTTCTGGTCGACCGCGACCCGGATGGTGTTTGCGCGATCCTGGGCACTCACACCGGTAGTGACGCCAAACCGCTCGTCCGCATCGATGGTCATCGTGAACGCAGTTCGGTACTCCTCCGTATTCGCTTCGCTCTGCTGCGGGAGATCGAGCTGATCGGCGCGCTCACCGGTGAGCGCGAGGCATATCCATCCGCCCGCTTTACGGATCATGAAGTTGATAAGCTCCGGCGTGACGAGCTGCGCAGCGCAAATGAGATCGCCTTCGTTCTCACGATCCTCGTCGTCCGCGACGATGATAAGCTTGCCGGCCTTGATGTCGGTAATGGCCTGCTCGACTGTTCCGAACTCCATAATCCTCTAATGCTCCAGCGAGAAATCGGTCATGGAATTTACCGCGGATGTCTCGCGCAGGTAGGGCTCGAGCAGTCGGCGCAGATGTTTGGCAATCACATCGGCCTCCACGTGCACCCTGCTTCCGACTTTCAGGTCACCCAGAGTGGTGTGACGCAATGTGTAATCGATCAGTGAAACCTGCAAACCGCCAGGCTTGAGCTCGTTCACGGTGAGACTGACTCCATCCACCGCGATCGAGCCATGCATCACAAAGAGCGGCTCGAGGGAAGCAGGAAGCGACAGATCGACCAGCACAGCGTCGCCGGACAGCTCGCGCGCGGCGACGACGCCTACACAATCCACGTGTCCCTGGACGATGTGCCCACCGAGACGGTCAGTCGCGCGAAGCGACCGCTCGAGATTCACGCGTGTCCGGGCTTTCCACTCGCCGATCGTCGTCCGCTCGAGCGTCGTGAGCACCGCAGCCGCCTCGAACCAGCCGGGACCGAATTCACGGACGGTGAGACACGCGCCATTCACGGCGATGCTCTCGCCGGCCGCAAGGTCGTTGAACGGAGCACGAATGCGAAGCTCCCGCCCGGCGTCCGTCTGCCGCACGCTCTCCACTTCGCCAACCTGCTCGATCAATCCGGTGAACATTCAACCCTCGCGCAGCGCGTATTCCGTCATCACATCTTCGCCAAACCCGGCGCGGCGCACTACACGCCCGCTCTGCAACTCCTTCTGCAGGGATTCGGACAGCCCGTCGAACGGGCTCAGAGCGCTCGCGCCGAGTGTGACTGGTGACTGAAAGATAACCAGTCTGTCGACCAGCCCCTGGCGCAGGAACTCCTGAGCGACGCGCGCGCCGCCCTCGACCATGAGATGCTGCACGCCGAATCCACGCAGCGCTTCGAGCGCAGCCGGCAGGTCCTCGGCCTCGAACACATCGACGCCTGCGTTATGCAGCGCTGCCAGTCGAGTAACCGGAGGATGATGCGCGAAGATGACAGTTGGTGTCTCCTTCGCGGTTCGAACGACCGTCGCGTCGAGCGGAGTCTCAGCGTTTCTGTCGAAGATGACGCGCATGGGCGGTACTCGTGGACGTATGGAGCCTCTCGCCGTCAGCTGTGGGTCGTCAGCCCGCACGGTTCCCAGGCCGACCGCGATCGCATCCACGTTCGCGCGGAGGCGCTGTACTTCCTTGCGAGAGAGCTCGTTGCTGATCCAGCGGCGCTCGCCAGAGGGGTCATTCATCTTCCCGTCGCTGGAGAGCGCCAGCTTGAGCGTCACCCAGGGCCGCGCGGGGTTCGCCGCGGCGAAGAAAAATGGAGCGTTGAGCTCCAGCGCGGCCGGTTCCTCTACGCCGAAGTCGACTTGCACGCCGTAGTCAGCGAGATGTCGCGCTCCGCCACCCGCTAGCGCCGTAGGATCAGCGGCCGCGATCACCACCCGCTGGACTCGAGCCTGGAGTATCGCCTCCGTGCACGGCGGAGTCTTACCGAAGTGGTTGCACGGCTCGAGCGTGACGTACATGGTAGACCCGCGCGCGCGATCACCCGCTGCCTTGAGGGCTAGGGCCTCGGCATGCGGCTCGCCAAAGCGGGCGTGGTAGCCTTCGCCGACCACGACGCCATCCCTAACGACAACAGCGCCGACCATAGGGTTCGGCGCTGTTTGTCCCCAGCCTAGCTGGGCGAGGGCCAGCGCGCGACGCATGTAATCCGCGTCGCGCGCATCGTTAGAACCCGAATCGAGCTCCGACCGATCCGTAGATTCTGGAATCGGCTGGCTGCTTGCCATTGAAGGTGTTGTAAGTGTTGATCGTGCCACCGGATACCTGTCCAATTTCGCCGGTCAGCTTGAAAAGCAGAAGGTTCATCGACAAATCCGCAAAGACATTCGAGCGGGTGATGTTCTGCGACAACGAGACGGGACCAGCATTGGCCGCCGCGGTTGGCGGGACCGTTCGCGCAGCTACGTGAGCACGAATCTCCGTGGAGGACTCATACTTGTCCTGACCGAAGCCGGCGGCGAGGCCCAGGAACAGCAAG
>DASZZU010000029.1:0-4888 GCA_035544855.1 Gemmatimonadaceae bacterium
CGCGGCGCAGTGCACGGCCAGCGGAGCGCCGGCTAGCTGCGGCCTGCCCGGCAGCGTCTCCATGACGGCTGGCCGCGTCGTCAGGCTGCAGGTGAGCGCGGCCTCAACTACGCTCACCACTCCGACACCGGCAGACTTCGACGCGGGCTTCAACTCCACGACCGGCCCGACACTTACCGTGAGTGCCAACGCAGCCTGGACGCTGTACCTTCGCGCTTCGACCGCGTTGTGGACGGCAACCAACACTTCACCGGGCGCGCCTGCGCGCACCACCAAGCCTGCCGCAGATCTGAAGTGGAGCACCGCGTCGAACGGCACGTTCAACGGCCTCACCACCAGCGACGTGACCCTGGTGACAGAAGACGGTCACCGGCGATGCGCAACCCTGTGACGTCCGCAGGGTCTCAGGTAGTCATTTACTTGTGACAGGCTTGTCGGACGCAGAATTGATTGCTGCCGTCCTCGCCGGCGACATCGACTCGTTTGCTGGCCTGGTTCGGCGTTATCAGGATACATGCACCCGTTTTGCTGTGCGGATGCTTGGCTCGCGGGTGGACGCGGACGACGTGCTTCAGTCGGCTTTCATGCGAGCCTTCCGCGGACTTCGAAGCTGCAAGGATCCGGAACGTTTTGGAGGCTGGCTTTACCAGATCGTCGTCAACGAGTGCAGGACCTATGCGTCGCGACAGCACCGGCGGGAGCTTCGGTTTCCTCCAGCCACAGACGCGATCGAGCGGGCCGTCGCACCCGGTTCCGAAGCGGAAGCTGACAACGATGTGGGCGGGCACATTGAGCGCGCACTGAGCATGCTTCCGACCGAACAGCGCGAGGCTTTTCTTCTGAAGCACGTGGAAGAGCTGACTTACGAAGAGATCGCCGAGATGACGGGTGTGAGCGTTTCGGCGTTGAAAATGAGAGTGAAGCGGGCGTGTGACGCGCTCCGCGATCTACTGGAAGGGGTTTATCATGGCTGAGAATTACGACGACAAGATACGGGCCGAGGACGCGGCATTCGCTGAGCAAGTCGCAGCGCCGCTGCGCGGGGCTGAGTACGCGCACCCGTCATTCGAGAAGCGACTGATGGAGAAGGTGCGGATGGAAGGACCCGCGCTGTATCCGGTGCGGGGCTCGTCAAACGCCTCCTGGTGGCGTACAGAGCGGGCGTTTCGGCTTTCTCCGCTGACCGGCCTCGCAATGGCGGCCGGCATTAGCGCGATCATTGCGCTCTCCGGAATCGCGGTGGGCTCGCGGATCTCGGCGCGTTCGCCGGCGAGCACACGGACCGCACAGTCCATTTCCCGGCCCGACACCGTTCAGCTCGTCCGGTTTGTCTTCGTCGACTCCGGCGCCGCCCGAGTGGAGCTGGTGGGCGACTTCAATGAATGGACCAGGGGCGCCACTCAACTGAAACGGTCAGGAGCACCCGGTGTATGGGCCGTGTCGGTTCCCCTCTCGCCAGGCCGGCACGAATACGCCTTCATTATCAACGGCTCTCGCTGGGTGGCGGATCCATTTGCAGTGAAAAGCTCGGACGATTTCGGCACCGAGAGCTCTGTCATCCGTGTCGGGGCTCCACCGCACAGCGCGACCTAGAAACAATCGATATCGGTCCGCGGGAACTAATATCTTTTCTGTTCCGTGAAAGCTAAAAAACCTTTAGTCGCTGCAATTCTCAGAGGAGCGTTCCCGGCGCTCCTCTTGTTCGCGCATACGAGTCACGCGCAACGCGTCGAAAGCAGCGTGGATGCAGGGTGGGTCGCGCTTCGCTACGCCGACACGTTGAGCACCAGCGCTGCCGCCATAACCCCCCACATTTTCGCTGATTGGCCCAACGCGGCGGTTGACACCTGGGGAACGCTTTCACAGTTCACGTCGGGTGGCTGGAGCACTCAGGGCGTCCTATCGGCGTCGCTGTTCACACCCAAGGCCCGCGGTATTGTTGCCGAGCTGGGTGGATTCGCCGGCGGAAGCGCGCACCAGGATGGGACACGAACGGGCGAAGTGATCGGCAATGGCCGGCTCCATTTCGTGCGCCAGAGCGGTGAGGTTTTCTTCGCAGGCGGTGGGGGAGGAACCTGGGACGGTGGCGCGTGGGGCAGCGTCTTCCAGGGCGAAGCCGGGGCGTCCGTGAATTTCGGACCAGCTGGAGCGTTGCTCACGATCAGTCCGGTTGTCGTCAAAGATTCCATCAGATACACGGACGGCCAGGTAGCGCTCTCCTGGACGAGCGACAGGCTCGATCTCGCCGTACTCATTGGAAACCGGTTTGGAAATCAGCTCACCAACCTCAGCGCGAACACGAAATCGTGGGCGAGTTTCAGCGCCGTGGCGTGGATGACGCCGCACTTCGCGCTGGCGGCCGGCGGAGGCACATATCCAATCGATCCAACTCAGGGGTTCCCGGGCGGACGCTTCGTTTCGCTGAGCATTCGGTTGTCGACGGGACGTAGCCGCACGGCCCTGCCGCCAGATGCACAGCAAAATCCACTCGAGTCGCGGCCCGATGACATTTTGCCAGCCGTTGCCGGCTTCGCTGCGGAGCGGAGCAGTCCCGGTTTCGTCACCCTGAGGGTCAACGCCCCCCGGGCGCAGCTCGTAGAAATCACTGGAGACTTCACCAACTGGGTGCCGGTGCGACTCCAGCCTTCGGGCGGCGGATGGTGGTTCACCGCATTGCCGATGGGTCCGGGAAAGTATCAGATGAATTTGAGAATTGATGGTGGCACGTGGATGGTGCCTCCAGGTCTTCTCTCGATGCTCGATGAATTTGGCGGAACTGTCGGGTTGCTCGTCATTGAATAGGCCGGAATGTGACTATGGGAACCGTGTGGAGAGTCTATTAGGTATGAGCGCCGGGTTTCCGGCGAGCTGTACCACCCCGATGCATGCGGTACCGCAAATCGCTCCCCAGCGGAGATGAGATATATGAACAACATTCGAAGCTTCGCCCTGCTCCTGCTGACGACCGTATTGGTCGCGCAGGGATCGAGCGCCCAGACTCCGGCAAAGGATCCTTCGACGCGTCTGCGAGAAGTGCTTCCCGCCGACGTTGCGCAGCGCGTTCTTGCGCGCATTGCAGATGCACGTGCGCGTCAGCTGCCCGCTGAGGCACTGGAGAACCGTGCACTCAAGTTCGCCGCCAAGGGCGTCGATCCAAAAGACATTGAGCGTTCGGTGAACGAACAGGCGCAGAGGATGGATAACGCGAGATCCGCTCTTGCGAGCGGTCGCGGATCGAAGCCTGCCGGCGACGAGATCGATGCCGGTGCGGAAGCGATGCGAAAGGGTGTCGATGGCGCGTCGGTCGCATTGCTGGCGAAGAAGGCACCTTCGGGACGTTCTCTCGCCGTGCCGCTCTTCGTCATCGGCAGCCTGACCGACCGTGGACTCTCCTCGGGTCAAGCGTTGCAGCGTGTGCTCGACCGCCTGAATGCGCGCGCGTCGGACACTGATCTCGAGAGCATGCCGGGTGAGCTGCCCGCGCAGGCGGCCGCTGGACAGGCGAATCGCCCCGCCGCAACTGGACGCGATTTCGGGCAGAGCCATGCACCCACTACTACCGGCCGTCCTGCTACTGCAGGTCCTCCGGCGGGAGTTCCCGCCAATGGCGGGAAGAAGTCCAATCCTGGCCAGAGCCACCGGCCGCCGCCGCCTATACCCTAGGTTCGCAGCGGATGTAGGGGTTGACGAAGCGGGGACGGCAATGACGCCGTCCCCGCTTCGTTTTCCGAAGGGTCATCACTGATTCTCACGCTGGACCTACGGATGAGCTGTGACCGCCGCGCGTGATGTCGGAGTCTATCTAAATAGGGTCGCGCTCTGCACGCGACAGCGCGGGACGAACCCGCTTCAGAAGATGTTTCATGAACTCGATGCAGGAGACCAATAACATGAGCAAGACAATTCGCCTTTTCGCGGCCTTGATGATCAGCACTATTGCCTTCGCCGCGTGCAGCGACTCTTCGGGCACGGGCACCGGGTTGCTGACGGTTCGCCTGACGGACGCGCCGTTTCCGTTCTCTGACGTTGCGAGTGTCGACGTTTTCGTGATTCGTGTTGATGCCAGGACGGCCGCAACGACCGATGCGGAAGCAGCCGACGAAACAAATCGTGGCGGCTGGACTACAATCGCAGCGCCGAACGCCTCGATCAATCTGTTGGACCTCGGCAGCGGCAAAACCATGAACCTCGGCGCGACGACTCTGGCCACGGGTAATTACAACGGTTTCCGTCTCATTCTCGATACGGACAGGTCGAGCATCACTCTGAAAGACGGCACCAAGCCGCCGATATCTTTCCCGAGCGCGGGCCAGACGGGAATCAAGATCAAACTCGACCAGCCGATTCAGCTGACGGTGGACGGCTCGGTGATGACGCTCGATTTCGATATCGGCCGGAGCTTCGTGATGCGCGGTAACACCGCGTTGAACGGCTTCAACTTCAAGCCGGTCATTCGCGCCGTCGCTCAGGACATCACGGGCACCGTGACAGGATCGGTTCACGCGAACAGCGCAACGGGTGCAGTAGTTCCGGGCGCCACGGTGGAGGTTCTCACCGCGGGGTCGCTGCTCGCCGATAGCGATCCGCTGCATATCGTTCGCAGCTCTCCGACGGATGTGAGCGGGAATTTCAGGATTGCCTTCCTTCTGGCCGGCCCTTACGTGCTGCGCGCAACGCCTCCGGCGGCGTCGGGATTCAAGGCCGCTCTCTTGCCGGGCGGGTTGACGATCACCGCTGGAATGGTGACCGCGAACCAGATCATCGTCGTAGCACCCTGACAGATCCTCTACCAGGCGAATAGCGGGACAATATCAGGAGCCCGAGGGATGTTTTTCCCTCGGGCTCTTTTGCATCCACGCCGATGCGCGTCAACGCCCGGCGTCAAGGC
>DASZZU010000030.1:0-5598 GCA_035544855.1 Gemmatimonadaceae bacterium
TTTCCCGGTGTTGTACAAGGGCTCGCACGGAACTGTGGCGCACGAGTGCATTGTCGATACGCGCGTGGTGAAGCAGTCCAGTGGCGTCGAGGTGGAGGACATCGCGAAGCGGCTGATGGACTACGGCTTCCACGCGCCGACGGTCTCTTTCCCCGTGCCTGGGACGCTGATGATCGAGCCGACGGAAAGCGAGCCGAAGCGGGAGCTCGACCGGTTCTGCGACGCGATGATCTCAATCAGACAGGAGATCAGGGAGATCGAGACGGGCGTGGCTGACAGGCAGGACAACGTCCTCAAGAACTCACCTCACCCAATGAGTCGGGTGATCGCGACCACCTGGACGCATCCGTACACGAGGGAACAAGCCGCATTTCCGGCTGACTGGACGCGGGACTTCAAGTTCTGGCCGGCGGTAGCGCGTGTAGAGAGCGCTTACGGCGATCGGAATCTGATCTGTTCCTGTCCGCCGACCGATTCCTACATCGAGGCCGAAGCCGGCACGACAGGAGGCTAACGTGCATTGGGGCGGAATTCTATTTGCCGCGCTGGTGATCGTGCTGGCGATTCCGTTCGCTTTATCGCACTTCCGCAGCTCCGACAGCCCGTTGCGAACCGGCGGCGCCAAGGCGCTGCTGGCGGTCCTCGTAATCGCCGCGCTGTCTCTCGGTTTCGTCAACGTCATTCGCGCGCTGGGGAAATTCGAAAACCACGGCGCCTACTGGACGCTGAATATCGCGCTGTCCGCTTTGTTCTGGCTGATGCTGCTTCGGCTGTCGTGGACGGAACGTAGACAGCGCCCGCGCTGAGCGCGTCGCTACTTACCTGAGGCGGGTCTTACTTCCCGATGTGTTTCTCGTAAGCGTCCGACTTCATCAGTGTATCCAGCGCTGACGGGTCGCTCGGCTTGATCTTGATCATCCAACCCGCGCCGTAGGGATCGCTGTTCACCAGCGCCGGCTCCTTGTCGAGCCTATCGTTGATGGCGACGACCTCGCCCGCGATCGGAGAGAAAAGCTCCGATACCGCCTTCACCGCCTCGATTGTCCCGAAGACGTCGTGCTTCCCGAACTTTGTCCCGACCTTCGGCAGCTCTATGTACACGATGTCGCCGAGCTCGCCCTGAGCGTAGTCGGTGATTCCGATCTCGACTGGGTCACCGCCGCCCTTTCCTTTACGGACGTACTCGTGCTCTTCGGTGTAGAGGAGATCGCCGGGAATGTTCGCCACTTCTGCTCCGATGTGATGATGAGAATCAAGAAACGCGAGCTTCGCTCTCCGTCTCTACAGCATTTCGCTGAAGGGAGCTCCACAGCGCATCGACATCTCGCTGGAGATCCTGCAGTGAGCCGTTGTTCTCGATAACGTAATCGGCCCGGGCGCGCTTTAGCTCGGCGGGCATCTGCGAGGCGATCATGTTCATCGCGTCCGTCGCTTCCATCCCTCGACTCCCAACCATGCGCTCGAGTCTCAACGGACGCGGGGCGTCGACGAGAACAATCGCATCGAATTCCTCGACGATATTCCTCTCGAACAGCAAGGGAATGACGCAGACGACGATCTGATCACCGCGCTCCCTGGCCCGGGCGATCTCCCGGTCGCGAAGCCGCGTCACTCCCGGGTGCACGATCCGGTTCAGCGCATCCAGCTCGCTCTGATCCGCGAATACAATCTGTCGGAGTGCCGCGCGGTCGAGGCTTCCGTCATTCTTCAGAACGTCCTTGCCCCAGCGCTTCACGATATCCTTGAGAGCCTGCGTCTCGGGCCGGACCGCTTCACGAGCAAGCACATCCGCATCGATCACGGTCGCGCCGCGATCGGCGAGCATTCTCGCAATCTCTGACTTTCCGCTGGCGATGTTTCCTGTCAGTCCGATGCGAATCATCTGTCAAAGGATTGAGGTGGTGTTGCCCGCAGCCTGGACGGCCAAGATAGGAAGTTCTCCTACCCCTGTCATGCATAAACTGCTGCCTGCGGCACGGGCCCTACTGCTGAGCTTCCTAGAGCAGTGGAACCTGGGCTGCGTCGCTGGTGGGGACTGTATGGCACATTCTGCACCGCGCCTCGTACGACTCCGTCCCGCCGACCATGATTTGGGGCGAGTTGTAGGGCGCGGGACGCCCCTCGATCAGCCTCTGGTTGCGGCTGGCTGGACCTCCGCAGAGGACGCAGATCGCATGGAGCTTGTCCACCACCTCCGCGATCGCCATCAGGTCGGGCATCGCCCCGAACGGCTCCCCGCGAAAATCCGTGTCCGTTCCCGCGACGATTACGCGCCGCCCTCTGCCCGCCAAAGAAGTCACGAGCGGGACGATTCCCTGATCCATGAACTGAGCCTCGTCGATCGCGATCACGTGGGCCATCGGGTCGATCTGCTGAGCGATTTGCGCGGCGGAGTCGGCGGGGATTGCCTCGACGGTGCGACCATCGTGGCTCGAAACGGTATAGATGCCCGCATATCGGGCATCGAGGTGGGACTTGAACACCTGCACCCGTTTCCGCGCGATAATCGCGCGGCGCACACGGCGAATGAGCTCCTCGCTCTTGCCGCTGAACATGACGCCGGCAATGACTTCGATCCATCCACCTGCCTGGTGGAATGGTCCACTCGGTCCGCTCACGAGCGGTCGCGATCTCTACGGGGAGGACCTCCGCGGCTCGATCTGTCCGGTGGTCCGCCGCGACGGGGAGCGCCTGGGCGGCCTCGTGGCGGAGCGCCGCGATCACGCGGCCCGCGGTCAGGGCGATCACCTCTGGGGCCGGCAGAACGCTCTCTTTCCTCTTTGTCACGCTCACCGCGCACGACTACGCGCCGGCCGCGGATCATCGTGCCGTTGACTCGGGCGATGACGCCGGCCGAATCAGCTTCTGCGACCTCGACCAGAGCATGACTCTCGCGCAGGTCGATCTTGCCGACGTGATCGCCAGGAATTCCTCCTTCGCCGGCGATCGCGCCCATTAGATCGCCGACCTTCACACCATCACGCGTTCCGACAGTCATGAAAAGACGCGTCATCCCGTCCGATCCCGCGGGGGATCGATCGCCATCCGTCGGTCTGGGCCGCGCGACGGGGGGAGCGTTCTCGGCCACCGCGCGCCGCTGCGCCCGCTCTCGCTCGAGTAGGTAAAGCGCGGCGGCAGCGAGCTCCGAGGCGTCGAATTCCTCGAGCAGCGGCTCGAGCGCGATGATCTCGCGCGGTGGAACACCGCGGACCAGCACTGCCCGCAGCTCCTGTCGCACTGCTTCCTCGCGATCATGTGCGCGGCGCTCCGGACCGGTGAGATTGAGTGGCGCGAGCCGTCCACCCGTCAGCTCCCTGAGCCAGGCAATCTCTCCGGGTCTCGCCAATACCACGACCTGAACCGGTTTTGCCTGAGCAACCCGCTGGAGCTCCGCGGGCGTAACCGGAGGCTGGTAAAAAATCACTGCATGCGCGGGAGTCGCGAAATCGTTCCGGGTTACGCGAATGTTCGGATCGTCATCGTGATAGCCGAGCGTGCGCAGCGTCTCGTTCGCGCTCTCGGCGGCGGCAGCGTCGCGGGCGACGATTACGGCAGAGGGCGGATTGAGATCGTCGAGCAATCGTCTGAGCGCGGCGGGTCGGGCGCTGGCGCCAACCGTGATGTGCCTGATGATGGGAAGCTCGTAATTCTCGGGCATCTGCGGCGCTTCGGTCTCCGCGGCACCCACCCGCCTGGCTCGACGCGCATATCGCTCGACCAGGTTCTCTATGGCCGGAGTGATTTTGCGCACGACGATGACACGACTCGCCTCGCCGAGTTCGCCGAGCAGCGCTTCGAGAGCGGCAACCGACTCGGGACCATCATCGAGTATGTCGTCCGCCCAGGCGAGGATGACGGTTTTGACGGAATCGACCTTGAGAAGGGAAGCCCGAACGAGCCCGCCGAGCTCTGACGCGGTCCCGGCAACAGCGAGCATGGGACGCGTTTTGAAGATTCGGGCGGCGCGGGACGCGCTCGTGACGGGAACAACTTCGATTCCCGCCGGACCCGTAAGGCGCAGAACGGTCTCGGAGATGGTGAGGGCCGTTTCCGCATCGCGAGTTACGACCACAACCTGCGTACCTCCAGCCGCGGGATCGACGCGCGCCAGGGCCGGAGTCAGAAATTCCGCAATCGACTCGGTCGTATGCGGAAGGGTGTAAACCAGATTCTGGGCGCGGCCCACCTGTCCGGAAGCGCGCTCTCCGACTTCCTCCGATTCCAACATCCTAACCCTCTATTTTGCAACGTGGCGGAGTGTCCGCCGCGCCGGTATCGTTATATGTCTTACCCTCTCGCGGCGACGCCGCCCACCAAACATAGCAGCATCGGGGTCCCCATGATTACCGCCATCGTATTGATCAAGGCTGAGCCGCAACGAATCGCCAAGTGCGCGACGACGCTGGCGGGGATAGAAGGCGTTTCGCAGGTCTATTCGGTCTCGGGCGAGTGGGATCTCGTCGCGATGATAGAAGTCGCGGAGCACGAAGCGATTGCGCGCATTGTGACCGAGGAAGTCACGGTCGTCCCTGGCATCAAATCGACCCACACGCTCACCGCATTCCGCGCCTACTCGAAGAAGGATCTCGAGCAGGCGTGGGACATCGGGCTGGAGTAGCCTCAATGCTGGTGAGCAGCTCAGGTCCGGACGCAGCGAGCCGGGCCGCGCTTCGATCGCTGATGCAGCGGTTGCCAGGCGTGAGCGTGATGGATGGCGCCACTTCCGTCGAGCCGTTGGCCACGAGCGATCCGCCAACTCTGCGCGCGGCTACAGTCGTGGAGGGAAGCGCACTGCGCGCGGTGAGAGTTCCGGATTTCTCACCCCAGGCGAAGTCGGGATTCGGAGCATTTCTCGACGGGACGCAGAAGGTTCAGATCGTCGGACATCATGGTGGGATGCCCATCGTAATCGGCACTGTCTCGGCAGCCGTGCGCATTCGGGTGAATCGCCGCATGACTACCTGGGGGCATCAGCCGCCGCGCGTGGAACGGAAGATCTACCTGCCGCTTCGCTACCTGCCTGCGCTCGCCGAGATTCGCGAGATGAGCGCCGATGCGGCTCAGGCGAGCTGGCAAATCGTCGACACGTCGACGGCGGACAGGAGCGGCGAGTATCCGAGCCAGCATCCGGCGGTCCTGCTCGAGCGCGCAACCCGCGCCGTCGATCAGCAGCGGGAGCAGCTCGAGGACCATCTGGCGGAAGCGTGGTGCGCGCGGGGAGAGGCGCCGCTGTTCATCGACGGAGGGATCAGTAGAAGTGCGAGCGTGGCGTCGTCGTCGTGCGCGGTTGGCGTGATAAAGAGCCATCGCACGCTCTACATCGAGGGAGATGCGCTCGGGATCGTGCTCGGACTTCGGAAAGGCGAGCGATCTTCGGTGTTTCGCGTATCCCCCCGGTCGCGCAGCTCGGTAATGAGCTGGTATCTCCGTCTGCGCAGCGGCGAAGGCCGCGACGCGCTGTGGGGATTGGTACGCGTCGAGGTGGCTGAACGCGACCGGCCGTCGGACCGCGCCAATGAGATATCGAGATGGGTCATGGCGGAGACGACGCCGCTTTCACTCCCCGACGGACGTTGGGACAAGATGGCATATGGCGTC
>DASZZU010000031.1:0-26299 GCA_035544855.1 Gemmatimonadaceae bacterium
ATGTGCTTCTACGTCTTCGCGCTGATGTCCACGAGCACCATCGCGGTGACCATCCGAGAGATGGGCGGCGGCGTGCGTGGCGCAGGCTGGGCGGCGCTCCAGTTCGCCTACATGCTGGCGCTCGCCTACGGCGCGGGGCTGCTGGTGTACCGGGGTGGTCTCGCCCTCGGCATCGGAGGTGGCGCGTGACCGCCTTGTGGGCACCGCGCGTGGTCGCGGCGGTCCTCGTGCTGATGTGCGCCGCGCTACAACGCGATCGACGTGGGCATGTCGAAGACTCCGAGCGCTACCCCAACGCTTGCCGGCCCTGGAGCTGGTGCGCAAGCGCAATTCCACCCGCACCGGCGCCGCCAGTTTCGGACGGCGTCCGCACCAACTCGAAGCGCACCTGGAAGAACCGCAGCAGTTCCGGCTCGTACGTGAAGCGCAGTCCGTGCACCTGCTCACGCTTCGCGAATACCTCGGACCGCGTGGAACGCCGGTATCTACCAAGCATTAACATTCTTACCGCGAGTTAGAAATACGCCCCGCAGGGCTACGCGAAGATGATCCGCGAGCTCGCGGGGCTTTTTTCGATGAGCGAGGGCGATTATGCCAAACGACAGACAGCCAAAGAAAAGTTCTAAGACGCGCCCTACCACGAAAGCAGGTGCAGAGTGGCGGCCGCTCGTTACCGGCGTTTGCCCGGTCGCTTCGATGTCCCAGCGCGTGGTCCACCCCTTCCGGCCGGGTCCGGCGGCGAGTTCTCACCGGAAACTCCTTTCGCGATGACATCTACATCCGGTTGCCCAACTGGCCCCGCTTCGTCTGCGGCAATCTCCCCCGGGGTCCGGTGCTGACTCACCGGATGCGGGTTGGCTTGATTCGCTCGGCTGGGATCGCTCATGAACCTTCCTCGCTAGTATCGGGCACATCGTTGGCCATGAAGGCGGTCTGTGATGACGCGTGCCCGATAATGACTACTTCCTTTTCTTGAATATATAGCGTGCGAGTGGTTGGACGACGGCGGTGACCGAAGCCGATACTCCGACGGCAGGCTGTCGCGCGCGTTGCTCCGCGCCTCCATGCCCGGGTGAAGGCGCGGGAGCCGTGGCGCTGGCTGCCGTACTCGCTGGCGGGATTCCGCTTCGCGGGCGCGACATCGCGGTCATGGTGCTTTCCGGGGGGAACATCGATGTCAATCTGGTTGGCCGGATCACTCGCCGCTCGCGTGAAATCGGTCGAGGATGGTGTGCCCTCATCGCGACAGCCGCGGCCGCAAAGTGCGCACTGAACCGCGGCTATGTCGCCATCGCGAAGGGGGCTGCCGCGGTCGCCGGCGCGGTGTTGAAGTAGAAGCCCGCGTAGATGAACAGCAGGCCGATCAGCTCGGTCACGTAAAGCACTTCCGTGTGCCCGAATCTCGTGAAAGTACCGCCGATTCCAGGCAGCAGCGCGCCGATCGCTATCAACACGTTTCCAACGTAACGATGGTAGGTCTCGCGCCGGCGTCTGTACCGCAGCGCGGAAAAGACCGCTCCGCCAGTCAGGAACGCTACCGCGTAAAGATTTATGAACGGACTGAAGCGTCGCACCCAGTGCCATTCCAGCACGCGTCCGGTGAGCCGATATGGCTCGACGGCGGCGTAGTCGATCGGCGAGAGAATCACGCACACGGACGCGACGATCACCAGCGTCGCTACCGCAACCGTCAATTGATTGGCGATGCGCCGCTTCATCAGCAGATAGACAGTTCCCTGAGCCAGCGGCGCTCCGCCAAGTAGCGCCCCTGTGATGTACCACGCGCGGAAGATCGGCTCGTGCCACCCGATGAGTGTGGTGAGAGATTCCGTCATCGTGCCCGCCGCGTAGGTGAGCATTCCGACGATCCACCAAACGTGATGCGTTCCGCCTTGCTCGCGGTACCGCACGAACAGCCTTATGGCGAACGCGAGCGCAATGCCCGTGGTCGCGATCGGCAGGTAGCCGACTGGCCCAGGGCCGCTCATTCCGGGTTCAGAAGCTGCTCGTCCAGGAGACAGCCAGCGTCCGCTTCGGCTCGGGGCGGAAGAAGCTGGCGTTCGAGAACTCTGCGTACAGCGCGTTGGTGAAATTGTTCAGCACCACCGTAAGGTCGTTCGACACCGACCCTACGCTGAACAACCGGGCGCCGCCGCGAAGCGAATGCACAGCGAAGCTCGGCAGCACCGCACCCACCGGACTGGTACCCAGATCCACGTCCTTTCGCTCGCCGTTCATGCGCACCGCGTACTCGCTCCAGAATCGGCCCGAAGGCTCCCGCCAACCAAGGAAGCCCGTAATCTTCGACGAGTATGTGTCGCCCACCGGATTCAGCGGCTCGAGCGCGTTCTTCGAGGAGAAGCGCGTGTAGGTCCCGCCGAGCGCGAACCCGCGTACAAGTCGGGCCTGAACGAGGATCTCCGCGCCCTGATCGCGGATCTTGTCCACGTTCACGTTTTGAAATGCGTCGAATGGACCGACCTTTGTCCCTGTCGGCGCGATTCGGATCCCGTCGCGCACCTCGTTCCTGAACACGAATCCCTCGGCGTACAGCTGCGCCGTACCGACCTTCACTCCGAGATCGACATCGAAGCTTCGCTCGGGCTTGAGTCCCGCATTGGGCAGTTGGTAACCAGACCCCTCCGGCGTGGCGCCCTTGAAGAAGCGCTCGATCAGATTCGGGGACCGGAATGCGCGACCGAAGGATGCGATCACGTTCACCCGATCCGTCAGCTGATAGAGCACATTGGCTGCGCCGACTGCTGTACCATCGGTCGACTCCGCGAGCGGCGAGGTGATCCTCGGTGTCGGACGCGTACCGGCGGTGATGCTCTGCCATCGAGCTCCAAGTACCGCCGACAGCCGATTGGTGATCGACATGTCCCCTTGCGCGAAGATACCGACGCTGCGGAACGCGGCGTTCGGAGTTGTCGCAGTGTCATTGAGTTGCGGAAGTGGCGGCCCGAATCCAATGATCGTCGTTACGCTCGAGTCGGTGTTGTCCGAGCGGTCGCGGAAGAAATCCATTCCGTATGTCAGAAGGTGCCTTCCGATGCTCTTCGCTGCCTCCGCGCGGAATCCGGCCGTGCGGATGTCGGTGAAGTTGCGGCTGTCCACTCGCACTCCGGCGCCCGGCGGTGTTCCCGGTCCGAACGGCACGAACACTCCCAGCGTCAGCGATCGGTCGTTGTCGCTGGTATACCCCGTGATCTCGGCGCGATCGGCGAATGGCAGACCCAGCGCATTGCCGCGATACTGAAGCGTCAGCTTCTGGTAGGTCTGGTCCGGATAGCGAATCTGAATGGTCGGCGCATTCGTCGCGCCGAGAGCCGCGTTCTCGATGAAGCCGAACCCCGCATCGTGCGCGGTGTAGCGCGAGACCTTGACCGATACGCTCTGATATTCGCTGAAGCCGTAACCACTCTGGAGCACGACGGATTCGTCTCGCACGCCGGTGTCCATGACGTGCGTCTGGTCGCTCAACCTGACGTCGCCGAAATGACCGGCGGGGGCATCGTAGGCTCTCGCGTTCCGGTACGAACCCGCCGCGGCGAACCCGAACCGGCCGACCTGTCCGACGACCGCGCTCGAAGGTCGTTGCTGCCGGTCACTCGTGCTGTAGAGGTAGCTCGCGCGACCGTTGATCCTGTTGCCGGTCCCGCCGTACATCGGGCTCACGGTGATGAGATTAATCACCCCTCCGATCGCGTCCGTCCCGTAGAGCACCGATGCCGGACCTCGCACGACTTCCACGCGGTCGATTGCATCGAGACCGACGAGAGCGGGAATCTCGCCGAAATCCTGCTGCCGTCGGCTGTTGTTGAGCCGGATTCCATCCTCGAGAAGGAGAATCCGCTGTCCCCGCTGCCCCCTGATGACCGGCCGGCCCTGATTTGCTCCGGTCCCGGTGATGTCGACTCCCGGAGACTCACGGAGCAGCTCCGCCACACCGTTGGGCAGCGTCGCGCGAATACGCGCACTGTCCACAACTACCACCGGACTCGCCGTGCGAAACACCGTCTTCGGGCTCCGCGTCGCGGTAACGGTGACCTTGTTGAGCACGGTCGCCTCCGCCGTGTCCGTCGAGCCGGGAGACTGTGCGCGGGCGCGGGCGGCCGCTACCGGTGACAGAATTACTGAGAGAAAGGTTGCCGCCATAGCGGCTCTGAAACGCGCCTTGTTTGCGAGCACTGGATGACATTCCTGGGATGCAGGTAGAATGTGATTTGCCTCACGCGAACGGTGCGAGGGTCAGAGGAAAAGTACCGCGGCAGACCCCCGACTCTGTCGTGGGATGGAGGATTAATCAGGGGGAAACCGCTCCATTCGGGTCAGGGAAAGCCCTATACACCATGGCTGACCAAATAACGAACGAGGTTCTCGCCGAAATCGTCGGGATCGCCGCCGATTGCGATCGCAATCTTCAGGGAGGCCGATTATGGAAACGACGATTGCCCATCGGCATGGTGTGCCGCCCCGCCAAGTCAGTGACATACTAGGGCGCGGGCATCAGCGCGAAGGCTAGGAGAAGACCACCCATCACGAGCATTCGATGTACCAGGGCGTCCGGTCGTTCGAGACCAAGCAATTTGGACGATACGAGAAGGACCGCAGGATTCGGCCGCAGATCGGAAAGCTTCGGGACGATTGGTTGCTTGGACATTTTCCGCTGTTGGATTGTGAATCGAGGCGCTTCAACAGCTGATACTCGAGTCGGACGAATCGTGCGTTGCCACGCTCCTCTCGCCCCGTCTTGCCCTCCGCGATTCCATCGACGCGCACGACATCCGCGGTGAAGTCGAAGTTGTTCTCGAGACCGTCTGCGTCGCCGTTGTTGTGTCCGAGTACAGAGCTGCCGACTCCGTAGAAATCAACGGGGATTCTGGTGGCCTCGAACCGCTCGATCTTCCGAACATGGAATCCGCCGGAGACGCCGATCCTGACGTAGTCGAAGCCGCTCCGATCGAGAGCGTCACGAAGTGCAACGACGAGCTCGGGAGCTACTCCATTGAGTTGCCGGTCGGGGTATCGTGCGGCGTCGGGCGCCATTGACCTGTCGATAAGTCTCTCGCTCGTGTCAATCCGGACGCCCCAGAGAGCACCGTCGCCGAACGTATCGCGCATCGCGCGCGCGACAGCGAGCGAGTCAGCGATGACATCATTGTGATAGTCTGTGAGACTGACGATGTTCACGTTCAGCTGATTATCGCGGCAATAGTGAGTGAACGCGATTGTCGCGCGGACAACGTCGCCGCCGAACGCTGCAATCATCGAGTGTGGCATGGTGCCAACGCCACCAGCGCCCCACCATGCTCCATTTGCATCTGTCGAGACGCTCGCGATTCCACCGATCTTTGCGGCGAAGCCGTCAGCTGTCTGCACGCGCCAGTCGTCATGCCGCGCGCCCATGAAGATCACCGGTTTACCGCGCGCGGCGTCGATCACTCGTCGCACGTTAGTCGCGATCAAGGTGCGCCGAGCGAGCACGCCGAGGTAATCCGTCTCGAGGTGCGCGAAGGCGAGATATGGTCCGGTGATGTGCATCACTGGCTCCCATGGCTCAACCGGATCGCCGTCCACGAGAGTATCGATCACGAGATCATCGATTGCGTACCGAGCACCCGTACGGTGATTCATCGCGAGCTGCGTCTGCAGCATGCGGATGCTCTCGTACACACCGGCCAGAATGCCGGCGCGTTTCGCGAATAGCTGCATCGTAACGACCGGATTCAGTCCCGAGTGCGCGATGGTGCGGGCCGTGAGTACGAAATAGCGATCGGCGTAATATCCGTCCGCCATTCGCGGATCGAAGTGAAACAGCGCCGCGGGAAAATTGGCCGCTAGCGTCTCGTGAAAATCGCGTCCGCGCGCGTCAACATTGGAGCTGGCAGCGACATCGCGGTCGCTCAACGAGTGCATGTCGAACGCAACGTCAGCTCGGCAACCTGGACCCGGCAGACTCCTCGTGCACGACGGTGAGGAGAAAAACGCCACCAGTCCTGGATCGTGCGGAGTGTTCGACGTTCGCGGCAAAGACGAGCACGTCTCCGGTAATAAGCGGGTACTCGTTGCCGGCAGCGGAGAATGTTACTTCTCCTTCGACGACCTGGATCGAGACCGGCCCGTCAGTCCTGTGAGCTGGCAGATCTCCACCCGCCGCGATGCCCAGGATCGTGAGCCGGAGCGGGCCTTCCTTGACGAGAGTGCGTGCGCTGCGCCCGTGTCGGGCGACGAGATCGCGGTCAATGATCCGCTCATCCCTGGTCAGGTGGTGGACCAACACGTCGCCCTGCAGAGTACGGTGCATCGATGACATCGTGATGTCTCGCTGTTGTGAGTGCGGATCTGTATGACCAGTGCCGGCCATCGTAGCGTTTTCTGAACGCATGTCGCGTTCCGCGCTGGCACTGACCGGACTGACCGAACTGACCGGCTATCAGTAGGGAGTCAGCTTCTGTAGACTGCGTGCTAAGGTTTGCGCCGCCGCTTCGGACGTTGGACTTTCGGACCCGGACCTGCCGCGCCCGACGCTCAGCGCCGGCTGATTCGAACGCGCCAGACCTCCGGGCCTTCGGCCTCATACGCCCAGTCGAACGTGTCAGGGCGCTCCGCGGCGAGCTGATAGCGCAGCGGTCGCGGATCGTGGTCGTTCACGAGGAGCAACGATTGGCCGCTCGCGAGGCTGTCGAATGCGCGGAAGATGGAGGGGTGCTTGTCGCGCGGCGGAATGACGCGCACGTCGAGCTCGATCGGTTGTAGCGACATGAGATGATGCTCTCCTGAGAAGTGGAATGGTTGATCGGGCAGCGCGGCGGATGCGTTGCCCGGGAGCGCACTCGCGGCAGCATCCGTCAGCGAGGCCGCCAGATGCGCACGAGCACACGATCGGCGCGCGACTCGTCGACGTCGCACGCGTACCCACGCTCGGCGAGCATGGGGAGCAGGAACTGCGGAACCCGCACGTTGAGCTGTACGAGCTCCTGGCCCGGCGGTAGCGTCTCGAGCGCAGCCAGCGTGCGCAGCAGCGGCTCGGGCGGTTCGAGCCCGCGAACGTCGAGCCATACCGTGTTCGGGTCGGCCGACTCGGCGGTGGGCGCTGCATCAGTCGTTGGCACCTCGGGCGCCGACTCGGCGATCGGCCTCCAGAACCATACCGACCAGTCGTCAGGTGCGTGCGCGTGCGCTTCGTGTACAAGGCCGCGCTTGGCGAACACGGTGAACAGCGGCGCCGGCTCGAAGATCGCGCGCAGGTGCAGCACCTCGTTTTCACCCAATGCGCCAACGGCCGCCATGATCTTCGAGAACGGCTCGCGGCCGGCGCGCAGATCCTCGCGAACGTCGACCTCGACGACCGGTGCGTTCGGCGGATGCACGAGCGCGGCGTCGCCGGACGCGCGCGCGACTGGGGCGGCGCAAGGCTCCGCAGCCTCGGTTGCCGGGTCGGCGATCCCCAGCGCGTCGTTGAGATCACGGACGAGCAAGCCCGCCGGGATGCCCGCGATGCGGGCGGCCTGTTCGATCGTCACGAGGCGCCCCATGACCCGGCGCATGGCGCGGTTGCGCAGCTTGGCGAAGTGCGGCGCGAGCCGCACGAACACATCGACGAGCGATTCATCGCGCGCGAGCACGTCGCTCACACGGTCAGTCGGTGCGACCGGGGCGGAGGTGGTATGTATGTTCATGAGCGTTGTGAGCGGCCTCCGAGAGCGACGCGAGCGATCTGGCTGGTGAAGAGGGCCACGCCACCGGCGAACAGCACCGCCCCGGCGCGCGTGGCGATGCTCGAGCCCGCGCCGATCCCGCCCCCGAGCAGCGCGACGCCACTCGCCATCGCGGCGAGCTGCACGTGCGCGACGCGCGCCGAGAACATCTCGGCCACGGTCGGGACGCGTTCCTTCCCCATCCGGCTGCGGTAGTGCGCCGTCCAGGCGAGCAGCGGCACGATCTTGTAGAAGAATCCGGTGACGTACAGCACGATGCCGCCGAGCAGACCCACGGCGACGTAGGCGGTTGCCAGCCGCGCGTGTTCGGCGCCACGCGCCAGCACGAATGGCCCCAGAACCGCGGCCGTGGCCAGAAAGGCGAGCGCCGTAGCCGCGAACCGCATGCCGACGTCGATCTTCTTCCGCATCCGCACGCGGTAGAACGAGAAGGCCTGGCAGAGGAAGCATGCGACCCCCGCCTCGAGCGCAGCGACGCCCGCCCACGCGATTCCCACTCGGCCGCTCGCGAGGCCAATGCCGAGGGCGAGCACGCCAGCGCCGAGCGACGCGAGCGATCGCTTCGTCCACCGTGTGTCCGCGCCGTGCGCGAGGAGGAACATCGGCAGAAGCCGGTGCGAGACGCCGACGATCATGATCAGCGCCCACCCAACGACCGCCACGTGCAAATGGATCGCGACCACGCGCACGCGGGCCTCCGCGAGGAATCCGGTGTGAATGTTGTGAAGCAGGACGACGCCGAGGACGAGCGTCGATGCGAGAAACGCGAGCGCGATGCTCACGGCCGCCCAGGTCACGTCGCGCGACCGTGACCGCGGCAGCGACGATCCGATGTTGGCGAGCGCGAGCACGATGCCGGCCGCCACGAGGCCGACGCCCGCGTGGTACAATATCGTCGAGCTCTCGGCCACGCCGCAGGCGAAGAGACCAGCGCCGGGCGCGAACGTCCAGAAGCTCGCATGACCGAGACGCGTCGAGCGCACCGGTGCGGCGAGCGCCACCGGCAGGAGCTGGTACAGCGCGCCGAAGATCGTCGTGGTGAGCCAGCCGAGCGTGAAGAGGTGCGTGACGCCGGCGACCCGCGGCGACACGTACGCGCCCATCGCCAGATCGGGCGCAATCCACACCAGCCCCACCGCGCCGGCGAGCAGGTACAGAATGGCCGCGGCGAAGTGCTCGGTGGCCAAACGCATCGAGCCGGTATTCGGCGTGGCGAGACCCGCGCCGACGCCGGCGGGCACGTTGGTTGGGCGATGCGTCACTTGCGCCGCGGTCGCGGTCACGGAACCTCTGCCGCGGCAACGTGCCGCCAACCGAGCGCGACCGCGACTTCGCGCGCGACGCGTGCGAACGCGAGGCTGGCCGCACTGTCGCGACGCGCGACGATCGTCGGAATCCCCGCGTCGCCGTCGGCGATGATGGCTTGGTCGAACTGGATCTCGCCGAGAAACGGAATCGCGAGCTCGGCGGCTACCGTGCGGCCCGCGCCGCGACCGAATGCGCCGGACATGTTCTCGACGACGCCGAGCAGTGGCACATCGAGCGATCGGAACATCTCGGCGGCTTTGCGCGCCTCGGCGGCGGAGACGCGCGGCGGCTGCGTGACGATCACCGCGCCGGACAGCGCGACGGCCTGCGCAAGACTGAGCGGCACGTCGCCCGTGCCGGGCGGCAGATCGACCACGAGCACGTCCAAGTCGGGCCACGCGACGCCGCGCGCGAACTGCTTCACCGCCTTCGACACCATCGGCCCCCGCCAGACGGCCGGCGATCCCTCGCCGAGAAAGAAGCCGAAGCTGATCACCGGAAGGCCATGCGCCTCGAGGGGCACGATGTGCTTGTCGGGTGACATGCGCACGCGCGCCGCGCCATCCTCGATGCCGAGCAGGATCGGAAGGCTTGGTCCGTAGATGTCCGCGTCGAGCAGCGCGGTCCGCAGTCCGTCCCGCGCGAGCGCCAGCGCGAGATTCACCGCGACGGTGCTTTTTCCCACGCCGCCCTTTCCCGCGCCGACGGCGATGACGTGCCGGGCGCAGGCAAGGTGGACCTGCTCGGCCCACGGATCGCTCGTGCCGCGCCGCGGCGGTCGCGGCGCCGCTGATGGCGGCACGATCTCGACCGCCACGGTCGTGGCGCCGAGCGGACGAAGCACATTGGTGATGCTGCTCTCGAGCAGCGACGGAATGCTGGCGTCATGCGAGATGAGCGCGAGGCGGACCTTCACGCGACTGTCGCACACGCTCACGTGGTCGACCATGCCAAAGGACACCAGATCGCGCGTGAGGCCGGGATACGGCACGCCGCGCAGCGCGTCGGTAACGCGCCCCACGGTCAGCTCCGACGGAAGCCATCCGGACGAAGAGGTCACACCCTGAGCATCGCCATGCGGCGATGCTCAGGGTGTGACGGATGTCTCAGACTCCGCCGGCAAGAATCCAGGAGGCGCGCTACCCGCCCTGTTCGTTGCCCGCCGGGAGGAGCGCGCGCAGCCGCGAAAGGTCGGGCACCAGCAGGCGATCGCGATCGATCGGCCGAATGAGCCCTTTTCGCCGCAGTTGCGTCATGGCGCGTGAGACCGACTCTCGCGCCGCGCCGATCTCGAGCGCGAGCTCCTCCTGCGTGCGATCGAGTGTGAGCTCGATCCCGTCCGGTGTATGCCGGCCGGATTGCTCGGCGTATCCAACGAGGAGCAACGCGAGTCGTGCCGCGACGTCGCGGAACGCCAGCGTTTCGGTGAGGTGTACGAGATGCCGCAGCCGGCGGCCGAGTGCGCGGATGATCGCGTGCGCGATGTCCGGGTGGGTGCGATAGAGGTATTCGAAATCAGCGCGCGGCAGAAAGACGAGCCGCGTTTCTTCCAGCGTGACGGCGGACGCCGGGTAGGGGCCGCCGTCGAACAGCGGAAGCTCGGCCACGGCCCGGCCCGGCCCCTCGATGTGGAGCACCTGCTCGCGTCCCTCAGGGTTCGTGCGATAGATGCGGACGCGGCCAGACTCGATGATGTAGAGACCGCGACACTCCTCGCCCGTGGTGAACAGCACGTGGCCCGCACCTACGGTGCGAGCGACGCACCGCTCGGCGAGCCGGACGATGGCGGGCTCGTCGAGCTCGGCGAAGAGCGGAATGCGGCGGAGGAGCGGCGGAAGGGTCGCGGAAGACGCAGAGGACATGTTCTCGGAAGTAACCCAACCTGCGTCCGGCGATCCACCCCCGGGGCTGAGAAGGGTGTGACATCAGTCACGCGGTCGACGGCTTTGCGAGAGCAGATTCGTACACACCGTAAGGTCCGTGATCTCTCATCTTCAACCGTGGGGACGATTCGTTCCGATGCGCGAACCCGATTCTCGTGAACTAGCCGCCTGGTCGGCCCTTCGCACCGTGATCGACCCGGAGCTCGGGCTCGACGTGGTCGCGCTTGGTCTCATATACGACGTGGAGATCCGCGCCGACGTCGCGCGCGTGACGCATACGCTGACGACGCCCGGTTGTCCGATGGAGCGGATCATCGGCGACGGAATCCGCGACGCGGTGATGCGTGTGGACGGCATAGCCCGCGTCGACCGCGAGCTCGTGTGGGACCCCGCGTGGCACGCGGGCATGATCGCGCGGGACGCGTGGGCGTGATGATCGCGTAGCCGGCGAAACACCAGGAGGAATAGGAGTCAGCATGCAGAGCACCAGCCAGATCGACATCGTCTCGACCGTCAACGAGCTCATCGCGCGGTATCCCGCGACGATCGCCGTGTTCAACCGCTTTGGCATCGATAGCTGTTGCGGTGGCGGCGCGCCGATCGCGGACGCAGCACGGCGCGACGGCGCCGACTTCGATGCGCTGCTCGCCGCGCTTCGAGAGGCAGTGGAACATCGATGAACGTGTATTACACGCCCGACTTGGCCGCCGCCGCCGTGACGGCCAATGCGGCCCGGCCGGCCACCGCGCTCATCCACGACTCGGCCGACGCGCGCGTCGTGCTGTTTCGGATTGAGCCGGGGCAGCAGGTTCCCGTGCACACGAGTGTGTCGACCGTGCTGCTGATTGTCATCTCGGGCGCCGGCGTCGCGGCCGGCGCGACGGGCGATCGCGACGTGCGCGCTGGTGACATCATCGCATATGATGTCGATGAGCCACATGGCATGCGGGCGAACGAGGAGCCGCTCGTCATCGCGGCGGTGATCGCGCCGCGCCCGACGGCACGTTGATGGCGCCGGGTGGCGCGCGTTGGGCGCGCGACGAGTAGCATGTCAGGCTTCTACTACGCCAAGTCACGCTGCACGTCCTCGCCGCGATGCTCTGGCTCGGTGGCATGTTCTTTCTCGGCGTCGTCGGCGTACCGGTCTTGCGCGGGATCGAGCCCCCGTCACTTCGGCAATCCGTTGAATACCATCTGCGAGAGTTACCTCACGTGTACGCGGATTTTGTTTACATTCGATCAGAAAATTGATCCACGTGCCCGCCCGCGGCAGGGCTACAGCACGTGCAGTTCCGCCACGCGCCGGAAGTGGTACCCGTAGATGGCGAGGGTCACGGCTTGCGGCAGCAGGCGAGGCCGCACGAAGAGGGTCCACGCGAGAAGCCGCCAGTACTGGAACCGCTCGCGTCCGATGACGCCGAGACGCAGCGCGGAGCGCACCACCGCGAGGACACGCTGCAGGTCCACCCGCTGACGTACCGCCGGCTGCTTGTACTCGCGCAGGAACGTGCGTACACGGCGGTAGTAGTGGCTGGGCGCGTAGATGTGGGAGAGGAGTGCCCGGTAGTGTTCACGCAGCACGTCGAGCCCCATCTGCGGCCGGAGGTTCGTGGTGCCGTCCACATTGTCGCCGGTCATCTCGCCAAGCAGGCGCCCCTCGCGCGCCATGCGCTCGTAGAGTCGCGTACCTACGGGCGCCTGGAGCATTCCGACCATCGCGGTGACGATCCCGCTGCGCTGGATGAAATCGATCTGGCGCTCGAACGTGGACGGCGTGTCGCCGTCGAAGCCGACGATGAAGCCGGCGGATACCTCGATTCCAGCGCGCTGAATGCGTTTCACGTCGTCCACGAGGTTGCGACCGAGGTTCTGCTTCTTGTTGCACGCGGCCAGGGCATCGTCGTCGGGGGTCTCGATGCCGACGAACACGGTGTCGAATCCCGCGGCGGCCATCAACCGAAGCAGCTCGTCGTCGTCGGCCACGTTCATGGAGACCTGCGAGGTGAATGGCATGCGCCGCTTGCGATGCTGCCACGCGACGAGCGCCGGGAGCAGGTCGCTCTTCACCAGGCGCTTGTTTCCAATCAGGTTGTCATCCACGAAAAACACCGATCCGCGCCAGCCGAGCTCGTACAAGCGGTCGAGCTCGGCGATCACCTGCGCCGTGGTCTTGGTGCGTGGTCGATGCCCGAGGAGCGCCGTCACATTGCAGAAATCGCAGTCGTATGGGCAGCCGCGACAGAACTGCACACTCATGCTCGCGTAACGCCGGAAGTCCGCGAGCTCCCACAGCGGCATGGGCGTCGTGTGCAGGTCCGCAAATTGGGAGCTCGTGTACAGCCGCTTCGCTTGCCCGCGCGCGAGGTCCGCCAGGAATGCCGGGAGCGTCAGTTCGGCCTCGTCGAGCACGAAGTTGTCGACGTCGGGAAATTGCTCGTGCTCCACCGTGAAGAGCGGTCCCCCGGCGACAACGGGGACGCCCGCCGCCTTGCATCGGGCGATGAGCTGACGTGCGGAGTCGCGCTGCACGATCATGCCGCCGATGAAGGCGTAGTCGGCCCAGGCCAGGTCTGCGTCGGAGAGCGCGGCGACGTTGAGGTCCACGAGGCGTTTCTCCCACTCTCCGGGCAGCATCGCGGCGACGGTGAGCAATCCGAGTGGTGGTGATGAGGCGCGCCGATGAATGAACTTCAGGGCGTGCTTGAAACTCCAGAACGTGTCGGGGAACTCCGGGGCGAGAAACAGAATCTTCATGATGACCGCGCGTTCGGGTGAACCCATTATCCTACGCCATTGCGGGCGCGGCGTCTGTCAGGAGATCGCCGCCGGTATTCAGCCAAAGACCGTGCGATTAAATGAGGGGTAGGAATCGCCGCGAGCGAATTCAGGAGTGTTCCCGGCTCCATGCGGGACAGCTGGAGTCGGATGCACAGGGCAGCGAATCACGTCGGGCATCCTCATCCAGCGGATGTCAACTGTAACGATTCCGGGAGGCTCGGACGAGGCAGGGCACAAACGGTATGGCGATTGCGGACTTGAGAGAGCTGAACAGCATCTTCAGGAAGCACTGATTTCGCACAGGACAGAGACGCGTCTTGGCGCGATTCCCTTCGATCATCTCGTAGAGAAATCCGGTATCCGTGGTTTTCTTCGACACGGTAGGGAACAGGGACCGATCCCGGCGCGATGCCAACAAAAAGCAGGAGGACGGCCTTCAATGCCGCTACGTGAATTTCCCGACTCGTTCGGCGGGATATGGCAGGTGTGGGACACGTATCCCCAAGGAGCCGACTCTGCGGGCAAGAGAGAATCGGCGTTCTCAAAGTACATGGCCAACCTGCCGACGCGGGGAGGCAGACAGCCGACTACCGTGCGGGACCAGTACGAAGCCGGATGGCTTACGTTCAAATTTCGTAACGCGCGTCGGCGTTTGTCACCAATTCCATCTGATTGGGAGAGCGCAGACGATGCAACACTCCGAGGATACTTGGATTCCGCCCATGAGAGCCCTGACCAAACCCCGCCGCGCTCGAGTCAATGAGTGAGGACCGATCTCGATTAAGAGACGAACAGACGCGCATTAGAATGCTAGGGACCTGTGTGAGCCGGTGATCGGCGAGGAATCGCCAGCCGACCGGATCGTTGCCCCCGCGTCGCTGTACGCCACCCGGGTGAGCCGCCTGCTGGCGCACCGAGGCTGATGACTACTAGGACAGTATCACTCTGAAAGGTCCGCCGCGGAGTAAGGGAACATCCGCGGATCGTACAGGGGAAATCCTGATATGCCGTAGAGGATTCTGCACAGAACTTCAGGACGACGCCGACGGAGCAGGGGTGGGCATGACATATCTTCCATTCCAGATGGGGACACGAAGTCCGTTCCCTTCAACCGATACGGCGTCTCGCGGAGGAACCTATGTCTCGCATGCATTTCGTAATCAGCGCCTGCCTCTTCTTGTTCCTGGGCTGCGCAGGCAAGAGTGCCCAGATTCCGCCCTATGTCTGGCTGCCCGACATCGCGCTGCCGGCCGGCGCGCAGAATGTCGCATCCGGCGCGCCGGTGCCGCATGTCATCGTGGTCAGCTTGGTCGAGCGACCGGGCACCATGCTGTTCGCGTTCGACCCGGCGAATTTCACGGCCCAGCGCGGCGACACGCTACGGTTCGTACAAGCCTCCGCGACGATGCACAACGTGCGTTTCAAGACGCAGCCGAAAGGTGCGAAACTCGGCGCCGCCGCCATCAGCCCCTATCTCACCACCAAGGGGCAGACATACACCATCGTGGTCGACTCGCGGTTCGGCGAGGGGAAGTACGAGCTCGTGTGCGATCCACATGAGGCGATCGGCATGCACGCATTCCTCACCGTGCAAGGCGCCACGGCCGGGGCGAGTGCCAACCGCGAGTAGCATCAGGATGGCATCGTGTATCAGGGCTCCGAGAAATCACTTCCCGGGGAAAATTTCTTGACGTGCGGAAGCGACTTTTCGCGTACTCAGGATTTAAGCAGGATTCAGAAATGGGCGAACGAACAAAAGCGGAGCTCCTCGCTCAAGCTCGTCTGGAAATAGCCAAGCGGATCAAACGAGTTTGCGAGGTGTTCCTCCCTGCAGATTTTGAGAGGCTCTTGGACCGAATGGCTCGTATTCAGTGCAAGTACGAACGTGTTTCCCAGGCGCAGGACGCGAAACCCAAAAACCAGGCGCGCGGCTGACGCCGCGAAGGACCGGGAGGCTCTATGAGCGGGATTACTGGAGACCGTCCAACAGCAGCTAAGCGGAGGTGCTCTCCAGCAAATCAGTCAAGGCAGGAGGACGGCCTTCAATGCCGCTACGTGAATTTCCCGACTCGTTCGGCCGGGATATGGCAGGCGTGGGACACGTATCCCCAAGGAGCCTGCATACGAGGTGCGCCACACTAACGAGGAGGGTTCATGAGCGATCCCAGTGAAGCGACTCAAGCCAACCCACATCCGGTGAGTGGGCATCGGACCCCACTCGAGATTGCCAAAGACGAAGCGGGGGCAATCGGGCAGCCGGATGTAGATGTCATTGCTAAAGAAGCTTCCGGTGAGAGCTCGCCCCCGCCGCCGCTCAGGACAGTTAGCGATGTCATGACCGCGAGCGCTACGACACATCCGGTGGCGGCGCCAAGAAAGCCGCCTGCGGCGAAGCCGTAGCCAGTGGCGACAGCGGCTCCGCACACCTTCGTCAGCGAGGAAGGCCTCAGCGAACCTGAACCGAGCCAACACAACCTGTATTTCGGCTAAGTCCTTACAGGGACATACCCAACGAAACAGAACTACCTGGGGCACATGTTTGAGCTCTACGCATTCTGGACGTGGATCCCGGCGTTCCTCGCCGCAAGTGTTGCCACTAATGCCGGAGGCGGGTTCCGCGCGCCGAGGTTGATCTCGCTTCTCGCGTTCACGACGATCGCCATAGGCGGATTGGGCTCGGTGTGGGGAGGACTCTTCGCGGACAAGCGGGGAAGGGAACGGCTCGTCTCGATCTCACTGCTCATGAGCGGCAGCTGCTGTTTGTTGAGCGGATTTCTGTTTGGGAGGCCGCTGTGGGTGCTCGGCGCGCTGGCCATGACCTGGGGATTCTTTGTCATCGCGGACAGCGCGCAATTCAGTGCGCTGGTGACGGAATCTGTGCCAACCCATGCAGTCGGGACTGCGCTCACCGTGCAAACCTCGCTCGGATTTCTCCTCACGATGCTTCCGATGCAAATCGTCCCAGTCATTGCCCAGCATGCCGGGTGGCGATGGGGCTTCGCCGTACTCGCTCGGTCCCGTCGCGGGCATCACTGCAATCAGAAAACTTGCGGCACTCCGTGGATCAGCGGCCGCGAGCGCTGATTTGTCGCTCTCGAGCCGGAATTCCTACGGGGCGTAGCCGAGGGCGGCGCGCACCTCTGAAAATAGCGTTTCGCCTGTGAACGGCTTCTGCAAATACGGCGTGAGCTTGGCTGTCTCCTTATCGGGAAAAACTTCTTCCTTCGGGTAGCCGGACATGAAGAGCACCCTCATACCCGGGCTCAGCTCTTTCAGTTCCTCGACCATCCCGCGACCGCCGAGGTTGGGCATTGCGACGTCGGTGAGGACCAGGTCTATCTCGCCGACGTGTCCAGCGGCAACCCGGAGAGCGATCGCTCCGTCCGATGCTTCGAGCACCCTGTAACCCTTCTGCACGAGGATCTTCTTGGCAAGGATGCGCACCGCCGCCTCGTCTTCGACGAGCAGAATAGTCTCCGCCGTGCGAGGTGGCTTGTCAGCACCGACCGCCCGCGATTTCGATGGGGTCCGCGCGGGTTTCCTCCTCAGTGTCGCTTCGGCGAGCTTCGGATCGAAAGGCTCCAGCCTCGATGACGCCAGAAGCTGGCGGGCAAGAATGGAAGCGCTCTTGGATGCGCGCTGGATCTCGTCCAGCTCCTCCGCGCTCTCCGGATTCTCCCCCATGGACTCGAGCAGGAATTCGGTGTTGATCTGAATGACGGTGAGAAGGTTGTTCAGCTCGTGCGCGACGAAGCTGGCAGTCTTGTTCGCTTCGTCAAGCGCGTGTGAGCGAGAGTCAGTCTCGCTGGCGGCGCCCGATTGCTTTTGGGTCCCTGAGCCGCGGATGGATTTTTTCAGAGCCCTTGTCTCCGTAATTGTGAAACGTTGCTCAAATGTGCTGGAAGCTAGCGCATCGAGGGAAGTGCCAGTCCAGTCCAGTCCAGTCCACTGCGCGGGAATTCTTTGCGTACACCTGTCTCTGCGACGGTATATTCCCTGATGCCCCCTAACGTCAAAAGCGGCGATTTCAAGGCGATGATCGAGAGCGCTCCTGAGGCAATCATGGTCTATAATTTCGAGACTTTTCTCTATCTGAACACTTTCGCTGCTGAAAGGCTCGGTGCCGATGCCGCTTCGCTTGTGGGACAGCGGATCATGGACTTCGTGCACGAGGACTCGAAACAACTCGTGATTGACCGGCTTCGCCAGCTTGCGGAAACGGGCGCGCCATCACCTCCTCTTGACATGTCATTCGTATCGCGGTCCGGCTCGATCATTCCGGGGGAGATAGTGGCGGTGCCGATCATTTTTGACGGCTGCCCTGCGATCCTTGGATTAGTCAGGGACATCAGCAAGAGACTGGAAGCCGAGCGCGCCCTGTGTGAGAGCGAGGAGCGGTTCGGCAACGCATTTCGATACTCCCCTCATGGCATGGCGTTCGTCTCCCTCGATGGCCGCTGGTTGCGAGCGAACAAATCACTTTGCGAAATGCTCGGCTACTCGGAAGAAGAGCTGCGCGATATCAGCTTTCAGACAGTCACTCATCCGGACGATGTGTCAGAGGACCTGGCCAACCTGCAGCAGCTCATTGCAGGAGACATCGCTAGCTACAATCGCGTTAAGCGTTACTACCGCAAGAACGGTCAGTTGATTTGGGTGTCGCTCGCGGTATCAGCGGTGCACAACGCGGCTGGTGATCCGCTCTATTTTATCGGCCAGGTCCAGGACATCACCCTGCAGCGTCAGCTCGAGCAGCGCAGCCTCCAGGCCGAGCGGCTGGCGGGGATCGCGGAGACGACGATTGCGGTGGCGCACGAGATGAATAACGTCCTCACCGCTCTGACGATGAACGCCGAGCTTTTGGCTCACGATGCATCTCCTCAAGAGATTCCAGAAATCGCGGCCGAGATACTCTCGGCATCGAACCGAATCGCGGCCATCGTTCAACGACTGCGCCATGTCGCCGATCTGAAATCGATCGATTATCTGGGTGATAAGAAGATGCTCGACCTGTCGTCCGACAGTCTCAAGACACAGACGACCAGCTAATACCGCGAACTTCTCGCGGGGCATAAATCTCGCCTAGCAGAGATTATCTGAATGCCAACGAACGGCCCAATGCAGCCCGCTGAACCCGTGGGCGCGATGACTCCTCTCGACAATGTCGAGACTCCAGACACCGCGTTCCGCGATGCCATCCCCAGGCTGCCGCGTGGAGAAGAACTGATCACTCGCGTATTCGCGGTGATTGCCTGGCTGTATGGTCTCTACTGGATCAGTTGGCGCTGGAGCTCGTCGCTAAACCACAATGCGCTGACCTTCTCCATCATTCTCATCATCGCCGAAACGTACGGGTTGATCAGCTCGTTCTTTCTGATCGCGACGGTGTGGAAGCTGAAATACCGCGACCCCCCGCCAGCGCCGAAAGAGCTCAAGGTCGACGTGTTCATCACGAACTTCGATGAGCCGCTGGAAGTGCTCAGGCGAACGGCGATCGGCGCGCGCGCAATCAAGTATCCGCACACAACGTTCATGCTGGACGACGGGAAGCGCGACGAGGTGAAAGCGATGGCCGACGCCCTGGGCCTCGGCTACATCCGCCGTGAAGGGAATGAGCACGCAAAAGCGGGCAACCTCAATAACGCGCTTAAGGTCACGGATGGGGAGTTCATCCTTCAGCTCGACGCGGACCACGTCCCGCTCCCCAACATCCTCGACCGTCTCCTCGGCTATTTCGGAGACGCGCAGGTCGCATTCGTTCAGTCGCCGCAGGACTTCTACAACACCGATTCATTCACCCACGTCGTGAACGAAGAGGGTCGGAGCCTGTGGGAGGAGAATCGCATCTTCTTCTCGCTGCTGCAGCCCGGGAAAGACAGCTGGAACGCGGCCTTTTTCTGCGGAAGCTGCGGAGTGCTGCGCAGGACGGCTTTCGAAGAGATTGGCGGCTTCTCCACCAAGACCATCACCGAGGACATGGAGACCTCGATCGTCCTGCACGGACGTGGATGGAAGTCGGTCTATCACGGGGAGACGCTCGCTTATGGCCTCGCCCCGTCGTCGGCGTTCGCGTATCACGTGCAGCGACTCCGCTGGGGCCAGGGCTCGATGCAGATCCTGCGCAAGCTGAACCCGCTCTTTTACCCGGGCCTCACGATTCCGCAGCGCCTGGCATATCTGTCTTCGACGGCGACCTACCTCGATGGAATTCAGAAACTGATTTTCTACCTGGCGCCGGTGGTTTTTTTCCTCACCGGCTGGCTCCCGGTGAACGTGACGAACGCACAGTTGGTTACCCGCCTGGTGCCTTACGTGCTTCTCACTATCATCTCGTTCGAGATGCTGTCGCGCGGAACGGGATGGATTCTCATCTCGGAGCGCTACAACATGGCGAAGTTCTGGACCTACATCCGCGCGTGCGGCGGATTCTTCGCCAAGAAACCTCTCAAATTCAACGTGACGCCGAAGGGAACCGGCGACGTTCCTTTCGAGACCTACGCGCCCCAGCTGTTCCTGCTGATTCTCTCGGTGGCATCGCTGATCTGGGCGACGCTCGCCTCCCACTATGGCTGGGTCGACTACCACGCGCCTGGCTGGTCGTCCCTGGCGTTCTGGCTCAACGGATTCTGGATTGCCTGGAACATCTACTTTGCGGGATTCGTGGTGCTGCAAAGCCGCGCGTCGGGCCAGCAGCGCATCGATCACCGCTTCATCGATGCTTTCCCGATCACCGTCGACGCGTCTGATACCGAAGGAAGAGAGTACAAGGATCTTCTTGCGTTGACCCAGGATCTGAACCCGTCAGGTCTGGCGTTTCGCGCATCGTTCGCGTTACCCAATGGGGCGAAGATCCGGGTTGCGCTTCCCCTGGCGCAGGGCACGTACGATGTAACCGGTCGTGTGATGCACGTTGAGAAGAGCTACACAGGTAGCAACCCTGTCTACACCCACGGCGTGCAGTTCGACGATCTCCCGGTCGAGACGCGAGATGCGATCGAGCTGCATTGCACGCATCACTCGGTGCCGATGTGGCGGATGAAATACCGTCAGTCGCTCAATCTCTTCAACAAAGCCGTCGAGATGGTCGCCAACATCCGCGGCGAAAAAAGATTTTTTGTGCAGTTGCCGGCCCACGTCGTAATCGAAGGAGAAGACGGAGAGCCGCCGACCGAAGGGGTCGCCCTTCTCGAGGATGTGAGCGCGCGAGGCGCTCGTCTCCTCATGGAGGTGCCGGTTCCACCCAACCGGGTGATCCATTTCGACGTCCCCGGGACGACCTTTTCGGGGGAGGGGCGCGTCGTGTTCAATAGGATCCTCGAGTCGCCCATGAAGGCGAGATTCGTCGTCGGGCTGGGAAGGCAGGCGCGCGAGTCCCGATTCAGGGTGTGGACGCGGGAGTGGCGCGGCCTCGCGCTTGGCCCGGTGGATCAGGAAGCGACTCGCTAGCACCAAGCTAGCTCCAAAAAACTGTTGTTCGTACATTAGTCGGCTATGCCAAAGCCTGACGAAGCGCTACTCGTCGGCCGGAGCGCAGAGCTCGCGCTACTGTCACGGACGATCGACGAAGCCGCGAAGGGCGCGGGACGCTCAGTCTTTCTGGTTGGCGAAGGTGGAATCGGAAAGACCCGGCTTGCCGCCGCAGCCGCCGACCGCGCCGCCAAACGGGGCTGGAGTGTCGCGATTGGGCGCTCGTATCCGGTGGAGACCGGAGTGCCGTACGCGCTCTTCTCTGATGCGCTGCTTCCGCTGGTCCGGAAACTCGAGCCGGGGACGCTCGCGGTTCTCACGCGCGGAGGAGCGGCGGAGCTCAGCTACCTTTTTCCGAGCCTGGGCGCATCGGGAGACCGTGAGCGCGCCTCTGCCGGCGCCGATCCGTCCGAGCTGAAAGCACGCCTGCTCTGGAACTTCACCCAGTTTCTCGGACGTCTGTCGGCGAAGCAGCCTCTCTTCATCGTCCTCGAGAACCTTCATTGGGCGGACGCGTCGTCGCTCGAGCTGCTTCACTTTGTGGCGCGGCAGATCGAGAGTCAGAAAATCATCTTGCTCGGCACGTACAACGAAGCAGAGCGTGACTCGAATCCGGTGCTGCGGAGCACCGAACAATCGTTGTTGGGTCTCGGCTCGCTGACGGTGCAGAAGCTGGCGCCGCTCCAGATCACGGATGTCGAGGACATCGTCCAGCAGGCGTTCGAAGTGGACAAGAACAGCACGCGCCATTTCTCCGCAATGCTCTACGACTGGACGCGCGGTAATCCGTTCTTCGTCGAAGAAACGCTCAAATCGCTCGTCGATTCCGGCGCGCTCACAAACCGCGATGGTCGCTGGACGGGATGGGAGATGGAGACGCTTCATCTTCCCTCCACGATCAGAGATGTGGTCAAGGCAAGGGTCGATCGGCTCTCGCCTGACGCGCGGAAGCTGGCGAATCTCGCCGCGGTCATCGGCACCCGCGCCGCGCACGACACTCTTGCGAGTGTCGCAGGACTGTCCGACGCCGAGCTTATCGCCGGCCTCGACGAGCTGCTCGCTCAGCGCATCCTGGAGGAAACGGGCAGTGTCGATGCGATCTACTATGACTTCACGCATCCACTGCTTCAACAGGTGATCTACGCGGAGCTCGGGCAGGCGCGCGCGCGGACGTTCCACGCGACGGTCGCGGAAGCGCTGGAGCAGGTGTACGGCGATGCCGCCCTGTCGCACGCCGACGAGCTCGCGCTGCACTTTGCGCGTGCGCACTCTCAGCCGCTGGCGCGGAAGGCAGTGAGATACCTGTATGCTGCCGGACGCGGCGCCATCGAGCGGTACGCGAATCGAGAAGCCGCAAACTATCTCGCAGCGGCCCTCGACCATCTGGACAAAGATTCCACAATCAGCGATGCGCCGCGCGAGGAGATTCTCTCGACGCTGGCGCGCATTCGCCAGCGACTCGGAGAGTATGAGGCGGCCATGACTTTGTGGACGCGGGCCCGCGAGGAGGCAGCCGCACGGGGAGAGAAGGGAGCTGTCGCCGATGTCGAGTACCGGATGGGACTCGCCTGTTACTGGAGTGGCAAGTACGCAGACGCACTCGCGCACTACGAAGCTGGGCTCGCCGGGGCCTCAGCGTCCGGCGACCGCGCAACGACGGTGAGACTGCGTCTCGCGAAAGGTGTCGCGCTCCAGGACCTTGGCCGGCTGAAGGAAGCACAGGCCGAAGTAGAGGCTGGGTTGGCGTCGGCGGCTGAGGGTGGAATGCATAACGACTCGCTCCTCTCCCGGGCGCACCGCGCGCTGCTCCTGCTTTACACCTGGACCGGACCGCTGGAGCTCGCGCGCGAGCACGGCACGCAGGCGATTGCGCACGCGGAGGCAGCCCGGGAGCGGATGCTCGAGTGGACTGCGCATTGGGGGATGGCGCTACTTGCCGGGGTTTCGGGAGACGCCCCCAACTTCCTCGAGCACCTGGCGGCGAGCGATCGGCTCGCGGAGCAAATGCACTCGCCGCTTCTTCCGCTCTGGTCCGCGGAGCTTCTGGTTCAATATCACTCAAGTACCGGTGACTGGGACGCGGCAATAGAGATCGCGGAGCGAACGATCACGCTGGCGAAAAGTCTGAGCCAGCGTATGCTGCTGCCGCGTCTCTACGTGTGGTCGGGGCTGATCTATTTGTGGCGCGGAGCAGAGGAGAAGGCGAAAGAATATTTCGACGAGGCGTGGAAACTCGCGGGAGCTGAGAAGGCCGGCTCGCTGGAAGGAGCTGGCGAGCGCGCACTCGATGTTCCATCAATCGTCCCGGCGCACCTCGGCATGGCTTCGTACTACCTGGCCAAGGGTGATCCGGCGGAGGCGGTTCGGATCGGCGAAGCGGGGCTGGCAATCGCCGACCGCACTGGATCCCTGGTTTGGGCACTACAGTGGCTCCTGCCGACCATAGGTGATGCCGCACTCACGGGGCGCGACTTCGCCACCGCCGCCACGCATCTCGAGCGAATGAGACGTGACGCCGGGCGGCTGAACCACCGACTCGGGCTCGCCTACGCGGACGCATGCGACGGGCTCCTGGCGAGGTTTCGCGATCACGATCCCGCGCGCTCGATCGAGTTGATGCAATCGGCGGTGGAACAGCTCGAAGCTCTCCCGTTTCCCCCTCAGGCGGCTCGCATCAGACGACGACTTGCGGGCGCGTTCGTCGAGATCGGCGACCGCGAAGAGGGGATGCGTCAGCTTCGAAAAGCGCACGATGTCTTCGCACGAGTCGGTGCGACTGTGGAGCTCGAAGGCACGCGCGAAGAGATGCGTGAGCTCGGACTCAGGCCTCCGCCCAAATCGGTGACGAGCGGAGCCGCGGGTTTGACCGGGCGCGAGATCGAGATTGCGAGAATGGTCGCATCGCGGAAATCGAATAAGGAAATCGGTGGCGCGCTCCAGATCTCAGCTCGCACGGTCAGCACGCATCTCTCCAATATTTTCCTCAAGTTGAGCGTCGGCTCGCGGGGCGAGCTCACGGATTTCGTACGGCAGAACGGACTGCTCGAGCAATAGCGGCGGGAGCGCCCGCTCGCCGAGTAGATTTGCCTCATGATCGATGACATTCTCGCCGAGCTCGAAGCGGATACCACTCTCGAGACCGGAGAAAAGTTCGCTGCGGTAACCGCCCGGTACTTCGAGTCGACTCGACTTGGCCGGGGCCAGGTGTCAACTCCACGATCCCCCGAAGAGCTGGCGCGGCGGTTCGATGAAGAGTTTCCGGTCGAGGGACGGCCGGTGACGGAGATAATCACCCGTCTGGAGCGCGACGTCCTCGCTGACGCGAACAAGTACTACCACCCGATGTACATGGGACATCAAACTTCCGCTCCTCTGCCAGCGGGAGTCTGGATGGAGAGCGTGATCGGCGCTCTCAATCAATCGCTCGCCGTCTCGGAGATGTCGCCGACAGGCACTGCGATAGAGCACCAGGTAATCAAGTGGCTATCGAGACTGGCGGGTTACGACGAAGGCGCGGGAGGCACGCTCACCTCGGGAGGAACTGAAGCAAACTTCACGGCGATGTTGGCGGCGAGGAATTCAGCGCTGCCCGACGCCTTGGAAGAAGGCGTGGGCTCCGATCCGCCGTTCGTGGTGTATGGCGAGCACGCACACTATGCGGTTACGCGCGCAATCGGTCAGCTGGGACTGGGCAAGCGACGCGGGGTTCCGATCGCTTCTCGCGACTACAAAATGGATGTTGACCTTCTGCTCAGAGCACTCGATCGTCTGCGCGACGAAGGCAAACCCATCATGGCGGTTGTGGCGACGGCCGGCACGACGGCAACCGGTTCTTTCGACGATCTCGAAGCGATCGGCGCCATCTGCGCGGAGCGCGGTATCTGGCTTCACGTCGATGGCGCACACGGAGCGAGTGGACTGCTCTCGTCCAAACCGCCGCGCGCGCTCAATGGGCTGAAGCATTCGCGCTCGCTCGCGTGGGATCCGCACAAGATGATGCTGCTCCCCCTTGCAGCCGGGATGGTGCTGACGCGCGACGAGCGTGATCTCGATCTCGCCTTCGCACAGCAGGCGCCATATCTGTTTCACGCGGGAAAGTCGACCCGGGTGATCGATCAGGGGATCAGGAGCTTTCAGTGCTCACGGAGGGCCGACGTGTTCAAGCTCTGGTTCGTGATCCAGCGCTTCGGATCGAGCGGACTTGGCCGACTGTACGATCACCTCTGTCACACGGCGCGACTTCTGTACGACGCCATCGAGGAGCGCGGGGATTTCGAGAATCTGCACGAGCCGGAGTCGAATATTCTTTGCTTCCGGTATCTGGGGAGCAATTCCAGCGGCCGCACCAGGACTGCGAATGCCGCCGACGTAGAGCGGATCGATGCGTTGAACCGCGAGCTCAGACCACGCTACAACAAAGAGGGGAGCGGCTGGATCACTGCGACAGTTCTGGACGGCAGGCCCGTTCTGCGGGTGACGATGATGAACCCGCGCACGAGCTCCGAGCACGTCCGTGCGCTTCTGGACGGGCTTACCGCCAAAGCGAAAGAAATCGAATCGGCGTAATTACAACTCGACGGGCCAAGACTGCGGGTCAAGGCCGCCGATCAGGCGCCAAACTCGACGCCGTGTCGTTCGCGCCCGGCCCAGGCGATGATCGCGGCCGCTGAGAAAACGGTGAGCGCCACGATCGCCATCGAATGCGCGTAGCTGGTTCGCGCCGCGAACAAAGCTTCCAGGTAGCCGACCGAGCTTGCGAGCAACACTCCGCACTGGTACGCGAAGCCGGGCAAGAAGCCACGCACGGAATCCGGCGACAGCTCGGTGATGTGTGCCGGGATTACTCCCCATGCTCCCTGAACCATGAACTGCATCGCGAAAGCACCGATCACCAGACCGATGATCGACGGCGAGAACGCCCAGAGCGGGATCATCGCAATCGCCAGCACAAGAGCGAGCACGATCGAGCGACGCCGGCCAATTCTGTCCGACAGGTAACCAAAGCTCACTCCGCCAATGATCGCGCCGACCATCGAGAATGCGGTCAGCGCGGCGCGCTTCTGCGGTGAGAACCCCCAATCGCGCTGGAGAAAGGTGGGGTACATGTCCTGGGTGCCGTGGGAGACGAAGTTCATGCCAGCC
>DASZZU010000032.1:0-1589 GCA_035544855.1 Gemmatimonadaceae bacterium
GTGAAGCTCAGGACTCCGCTCCGCGCGCTCGCCGGTGGGCCGTAGATCTGTAGTCCATCGATCGCCTCCAGGCGCCGCTGCGCCGTCGACATCAGGGCTCGCTCGTGTTCGAGCACCCGATCCATTCCGATCCGATCGAGATAATCCACGGCGGCCGCCAGACCAACCGCGTCGGCCGCGTTCGGCGTTCCCGCCTCGAATTTGTGTGGCAATACATTCCACGTCGTGCGCTCGTCTCCGACGAACTCGATCATGTCGCCGCCAGTCTGCCAGGGCGGCATCTTCTCGAGCAGCTCGCGCTTCCCGATCAGTCCGCCGAGACCCATCGGCCCGAGCATCTTGTGCCCGCTGAAGGCGTAGAAGTCGACGCCGAGCGAATCGAAGGAAACCGGAAAGTGCGGAGCGCTCTGCGCGCCATCGCACACCGTCACCGCTTCGGTGAGGTCGCTAACCATCTCCACTATCTCCTCGACCGGGTTGATCGTCCCGAGCGCGTTGGAGACGTGGTTGAATGCCACGACCTTGGTTTTCGGAGTCAGCAAGCTGCGCAGGCAATCGAGATCGAGCCGTCCGTCCGCGGTCAGCTCGCACAACCTGAGCTTCGCGTGCTTCTCCAGCGCCAGCTGCTGCCACGGGACGAAGTTCGCGTGATGGTCCAGGGCCGTGATCACGATCTCGTCGCCGCGCGAGATGTTGGCGCGCCCCCACGAGCCGGCGACGAGGTTCAGCGACTCCGTCGTGCCCCGCGTGAAGATGAGGCAGTCCGAATCCTTTACTCCGAGAAAGCGCGCGATGCGAAAACGCGACTGGTGATAGCGCTCGGTCGCGCGCACAGACAGCGCGTACGCGCCTCGGTGCGGATTGGCGTTGCTGGTCTCGTAGAAGTCGCGAATCGCGTCGAGCACGACCTCCGGTTTCTGCGATGTCGCGGCCGAGTCGAGGTAGTGAAGACCCGGATCGTTGGCGAGGAGTGGAAAATCGCCGCGCAGATTCACTTCACGCGCACCGTCGACGGCCTGTACTTTCCGTCGATTCGTTCGCACCGGGGACCAACGAGAATCGTGTCGCCCTCGAGCCGGACCATGAACACAGGCAACGGACTCGTCGCGGGAACCTGCTTCACCTCACCGGTCCGACAGTCGTACCGCGTTCCGTGCCAGGCGCACTGCAGTGTCCCATCCTCCAGCAGGTCGCCTTGCGACATCGAAAAATGCTGGTGGGTACAGATATCGCTCAGAGCGGAGATCTCGCCATTATGCCGCACCAGACAAACCGCGTCACCAGTCGCTCTCACGCGTTGCAAAACTGCCCCTTCAGCAAGCTCTGCTATAGAAGCGACTGCCTCGAACGTCGAATCCTGGTCTGCTCTAATGTATGGAAGCTCGCTCGCTGTGCACATCTTTCAGCCGCGTAAGTGCTGACGACACAAGAACATAAGTCTTGTCCGCGTCAGCTTGACTATCCCGACAGTATTACTTTAGATTGAATCTACAAAGGGAAGTATAGAAACGCCAAGGAGTTGGAATGAGCTCGGGAATCGAGGCGCTGGTCAACCGCGAGTATGCATACGGATTCGTCACGGACATCGA
>DASZZU010000033.1:0-9914 GCA_035544855.1 Gemmatimonadaceae bacterium
CGGAGCCGCGCACTTCGCCTGGAACTGGGTGATGGCGGGTGCGCTCCACATCGCGGTGAGCGGAGTGCCGTCGCATGACCCCGATTACCGTGTCGTAGATTCCGGTCCCGACTGGCTCACCGGTGGGCCGTGGGGACCCGAAGGCGGTCTCGCCGCCGTCGCGGTGATGTTCGTTGTTCTCTTTTACCTGTACGGGCGCCATCTGCGCCGCATGGAGTGGAAAGCATGACCGACCGCATCGCGGTTGTAGGCGCGGGACAAATGGGAAACGGGATCGCGCACGTGTTCGCGCAGTCGGGGTTCAAGGTCGTGATGATCGACGTCTCGCAGGACGCGCTCGACAAGGGGCGCGCGACGATCGCGAGGAACATCGAGCGACAGGTGAAGAAGGGGACAATTCGCGGCGACGAACAGGTAGAGATTTTGTCTCGCATCGATCTCAGCATGGATCTCGACAGCGCCGCCGACGCGTCGCTCATCATCGAGGCGGCGAGCGAGGACAGCGGTCTCAAATTCCGCATCTTCACCGATGTCGACCGGATCGCCAAGCGGGAAGCCGTTCTCGCCACCAACACCAGCTCCATCTCGATCACCGAGATTGCGCGACGCACGTCCCGCCCCGACAAAGTCGTCGGCATGCACTTCATGAATCCGGTGCCGGTGATGAAGCTCGTCGAGATCATTCGTGGCCTGGCGACCTCCGACGCTACGACGAAATACGTCAGGGACCTGAGCCTCCGGCTCGGCAAAACTCCCGTCGAAGTGAACGACTTTCCGGGCTTCGTCTCCAATCGGGTGCTGATGCCGATGATCAATGAGGCGGTCTACTGCCTGATGGAAGGAGTCGGCGAGGCCGACGCAATCGACCAGGTGATGACCCTCGGCATGAATCACCCGATGGGTCCCCTCGCGCTGGCTGATCTGATCGGACTCGATACGTGCGTCGCAATCCTCGAGGTGCTGCGCGACGGACTCGGCGATCCGAAATACAGGCCGTGTCCGCTGCTCAAGAAGTACGTCGCCGCAGGCTGGCTCGGCAGAAAGAGCGGTCGCGGCTTCTATACCTATAGTAAGTAAGCGCCAACGTGTCCTGGGCCCTCCACCCGCTCACCGAAGAACAATTTGAGGTTCAGAAGCTCGCGCGCGAGTTCGCAAAGGCTGAGATCGTTCCGTATGCTGCCGAGTGGGATCAGAAGGCGTACTTCGAGCCAACTCTGGTGAAGAAGCTTGGTGAGCTCGGATTCCTCGGGATGATGCTGCCGGAGCAGTACGATGGATTGGGCACCGACACCGGCACGTACCTGATTGCCCTCGAGGAGATCGCCGCAGCCGATGCGTCCGTCGCCATCCTGATGAGCGTTCACAACTCGCTTCCGACGCAGATGATTCTTCGCTACGGAAGCGAGGCCCAGAAGAATCGATTCCTGAAGCCAATGGCGCGCGGTGAGATACTGGGCGCCTTTGCGCTTTCAGAGCCCGACGCCGGGTCGGATGCTTCAGCATTGACCACGCAGGCAGTCAAGGACGGCGACCACTGGGTCCTCAACGGAACCAAGGCATGGGTGACCAACGGCAACACCGCCGGAATGATCATCGCGATGGCGCGCACCGACACCAGCGGCGCTAGGAGGGGAGGGCGGGGAATCGGCGCGTTCATCATTACGCCCGATCTGCCCGGGTTCAACGTCGGCAAGAAAGAGGACAAGCTCGGCCTCCGGGCGTCGCCAACCGTGCAGCTCACCTTCGACAACATGCGCGTGCCGGCGGAGAATCTCCTCGGCGACGAGACTCAGGGCTTCATCTATGCAATGCAGTCACTCGACAACGGGCGGCTCGGCATCGCCGCACAGGCAATAGGCATTGCACGTGCAGCGCTCGAGCACTCTGTCGCGTACGCCGCGGAGCGCAAGCAATTCGGGAAGGCGATCAAGGAGTTCGAGGCGATCCAGTTCAAGCTGGCCGACATGGCAATGAGAGTCGCCGGCTCTAGAGCACTGTTGCACGCAGCGGCCGCGGCCAAGGATCGCGGGCAGAATGTTCGCCAATTCAGCTCGATGGCGAAGCTGATGGCGAGCGAGACTGCGATGTGGGTGACGACGCAAGCGGTGCAGATCTTCGGCGGATACGGCTACATCAAGGATTATCCGGTGGAGCGCCTTTTCCGCGACGCGAAAGTCACCGAAATTTATGAGGGCACTTCCGAGATCCAGAGAATTGTGATCGCGCGTGCTCTCTACGGACAATCATGAACTTTCTCTCTGGAAACGGAATTGAATGAAGCTTTTCGACACGCTGGCGGAGATGGGACACGAGCAGGTTGTGATGTGCAGCGATCCCTCGGTTGGATACAGAGGAATTCTCGCTGTTCACAGCACGAAGCTCGGGCCCGCCCTCGGCGGCACGCGATTCTGGCAATACGCCACCGACGAGGAGGCGATCACGGATGCGCTCCGACTTTCGCGCGGAATGACGTACAAGAATGCTGTCGCGGGACTCCATCTGGGCGGCGGCAAGTCCATCATAATCGGCGACAACAAGACCAAAGACCGCGAGAAGATTTTCCGTGCTCACGGTCGTTTTGTTGAGAGCCTCGGCGGCAGGTATATAACGGCGGAAGACGTGGGCACGAGCACCAAGGACATGGATTACGTGCACATGGAGACCGGACACGTTGCTGGGCTCGCGGGCAAATCAGGAGACCCTTCCCCCGTTACGGCGCACGGGGTTTTTCGCGCGGTGCAGGCATCGGCAAACCAGAAGTGGGGCTCTGATAGTCTCGAGGGAAAAACCGTCTCGATCATGGGATGCGGAAGCGTCGGGACTTACCTCGCCAAGGAGCTGCACGAAGCCGGCGCGAAGCTGATCGTCTCCGACATCGATTCCGCCAAGGCGGCAAGAGTATCCAAGATGACCGGCGCGAAGATTGTCGAAGGCGACTCGATCTTCTCTGCCGACGCGGACATTTTTTCTCCGTGCGCGCTGGGCGGAATCATCAACGACACGACGATTCCCAAGCTCAAGGTTCAGGTCGTGGCCGGCGGGGCGAACAATCAGCTCCTCGAGGAGCGGCACGGCGACGAGCTTCAAAGGCGCGGAATTCTCTACGCTCCCGATTACGTCGCCAACGCCGGCGGCGTAATCAACGTCTACGGTGAAGTCGCCGGCTGGGATGCGCAGCACGCCCTCGACAAGGCCGACGACATCTACGATACCATCCTCAAGGTGTTCGACATCGCTGAGTCGAAGCACATTCCAACTTATGAAGCGGCGGATCGTCTGGCCGAGCAGCGTCTGGCGGAGGCACGATGAGCGAAACGATTCCGATTGCGTCCGATCATGCGGGCGTCGAGATGAAAAACCGGCTGGTGTCGGAGCTGAAAAAAATGGGCTATCAGCCCGACGATATTGGCGCCAACGATCCGAGCAAACCGGACGATTATCCCGACTACGCCCACCCTCTGGCCAGGGAAGTCTCCGAAGGGCAGGCGAAGCGCGGAATCCTCCTCTGTGGAAGCGGGGTGGGGATGGACATCGTCGCCAACAGATATCCCGGAGTGCGTGCCGCACTCGCCTGGGCGCCGGTGATCGGCGAGCTTTCACGCAAGCACAATGACTCGAACGTCCTGGTGCTTCCGGCTCGCTTCATGTCGGACGATCAGGCCGTAGAGACCATGAAGGCGTGGCTGGATGCTAAATTCGAGGGTGGCCGCCACGAGCGGCGCGTGAAGAAGATCGAGCCTCAGGACATCTGATGCCCCAGACGAAAGCAGCTCCGACAAAGTCCGTCTCCCCGAAGATTGTGATGCCCGCCGGCACTCTCGCGGAGAGCGATCCGGAAATCGCGCGCTTCATCGACCTCGAGGTCGAGCGGCAGCGAAGCGGGCTCGAGCTGATCGCCAGTGAGAATTTTGTCTCGCCCGCGGTTCTGGAGGCGATGGGGACGCCACTCACCAACAAGTACGCTGAGGGCTTGCCGGGAAAGCGCTATTACGGCGGGTGCGAGTTCGTGGACATGGTGGAGCAGTGCGCGATCGATCGGGTGAAGAAGCTCTTCTCCGCCGATCACGCCAACGTGCAGCCACACTCGGGCGCGCAGGCGAACGCAGCCGTGTATCTCGCGTTCCTCAAGCCGGGCGACGTTGTATTAGGTCTGGATTTGTCGCAAGGCGGGCACCTCACGCATGGATCGCCCGTCAACTTCTCCGGGCTCCTTTACCATGCCATTCACTACGGCGTGGGTGAAGACGGGCGCATCAACTACGCGCAGATGCAGCAGATCGCGCGCGACAAGAAACCGAAGATGATCATCGCCGGTGCGAGCGCGTACGCGCGCATCATCGACTTCGAGCCGTTCGCCGAGGTTGCGCGCGAGATCGGGGCGAAGTTCATGGTCGACATGGCGCACTTCGCGGGACTCGTGGCGACTGGGTATCATCCTTCGCCGATTCCTCACGCCGATGCAGTGACGAGCACGACGCACAAGACTCTGCGCGGGCCCCGCGGTGGCTTGATCCTCTGCAAGGAAGAGCACGCCAAGACGATCGACAAGGCGATGTTCCCGGGCACCCAGGGCGGGCCGCTCGAGCACATCATCGCGGCCAAGGCGGTGGCGTTCAAGGAAGCGCTCGAGCCATCGTTCAAGGAGTACTGCGGCCAGATCGTGCGCAACGCGCAGGCGCTGGCGAACGCGTTGATCGAGCACGACTTCAACATCGTGTCGGGTGGAACCGACAATCACCTGATGCTCGTCGACTTGCGGAACAAGGACGTCACAGGGAAAGTGGCTGAGAAGGCGCTGGATGCGGCCGGAATCACGGTCAACAAGAACACCGTGCCCAAGGAGACGCAGTCGCCCTTCGTCACGAGCGGCATTCGCATCGGCACTCCGGCGGTTACCACGCGCGGAATGAGGGAGCCGGAGATGGAGCAGATCGCCAAGCTCATCGACAGAGTCGTCGCCAGCGCTGGTGACCCGGCGGTCGCGTCGGCAGTCAAAGAGGAAGTACTCGACTTGACGAATCGGTTTCCTCTCTACAAATCCTTTCCCTCAATGGCGGACAAAAAGTAGCAATGGCTGAGCTGGCATTTCGCGAAGGGATCATGGACCGGATTCGCATCCGCGAGCCGCGGTTTGATGAGCAGGCTTATCTGTTCGTCCTGTCCGCGCTTGAGATGTGTCAGGCGCAGCTCACCATGCGGCGGCACATCACGGGAATCGAGCTCGCCAACGCGTGTCGCGATCTCGCGCTCGAGCGCTACGGCCTGATGGCGAGGGTAGTTCTCGAGCACTGGGGACTCTCCGCGACTGCGGACATCGGCGACATCGTGTTCACCCTCGTCGACCTGGGGTTCCTCCTCAGCCAGCCGCAAGATACCCGCGACGAGTTCGTGGACGTGTTCGACTTCGACAGGGCATTCGAGCGCGACTACCCCTGGAACTGCGCGCAACAGGCATAAACTCCAATCGTCCGAGCAATGCCCCCATCCGTTAGGGTGGTCAGCGCCAGGGAATCAGCGGAGCGCGATCGGGCGGCCATTGAAAGAGGAATTCCTTCACGCGTGTTGATGCAACGCGCTGGCGCCGCTGCTGCCGAGGAGATCTCGCGCCGGTATGGCGATCGACTGCGGGATGGCGCCGTTGTGTTCACCGGTCCCGGAAACAATGGCGGCGATGGCTGGGTTGTGGCGGGCATGCTCGCGCGCTCGGGGATCGATGTCACCGTCGTCGAGGCAATTGAAGCCAAAAGCCCCGATGCCGTAGCTGAGAAGAGCGCGGCGATCGATTCGGTGAAATGCATACGAGAGATTCCCGCGAGTCCCGGTGATCGCGAAACAACTGCGCGGGTCGTAATCGACGCCCTGCTCGGCACTGGCGCCGCAGGCGAGCCTCGCGGCAAGATCGCTACCGCAATCTCGACGGTAAACCAGATGCATGCGGACGGCGCCTGGGTGGCGGCGCTCGATCTGCCGAGCGGACTCGACGCGACTAGCGGACGCCACTCCGCGTGCGTGATCGCCGACGCGACCTTCAGCTTCGGCGGAGTGAAGCGCGGCTCGCTCCTCGCGCGCGATTGCTGTGGCGAGATCGTTGTTCTCGACATCGGGCTTGACCAAGAGCCGGCCGCACCAGGGGGAAGCGTCGGCAACGAGGTCGCTAGGGTTCCGTGGCTCGTCGATGGCGCGTGGGTCCAGGCACATGTTCCCTGGATTCACTACGACGCCCACAAGAGGACGCGGAAGCATCTCGCGATCATCGGTGGCGGAAAGGGGATGCCTGGCGCCGTCGTGCTCGCTACTCGCGCTGCGCTCCGGAGTGGAATTGGTCTCGTGCGCACTCTCGTCGTCCCGGAGAATGTGAGCGAGATTCTCGCTGCCGCGCCTTCGGCGCTGATCTCCGCCTGGCCGACTCAAGCCGCCGAGATATCGTCGCAGATTTCAAAGTGGGCTGACGCGATTGTGATTGGGCCCGGACTCGGGAAATCCGATCAGACTCGGGGCCTCGTCGAGAACATTCTTGCCGATTCCAGGCTTCCAGTGCTGCTCGACGCGGACGCGCTGAATGTGTTCGATGGTGACGTCGCCGCTCTCGGGCGCTCGCTGGCTGGAAGACCCGCGCTCATCACTCCGCACGTCGCCGAGTTCGCGCGGCTGGCGAAGATCGACATCCAGGAAGTACTCGACAATCGGTTCGACGTGGGCGCCGGCATGGCGCGCAACATTGGCGCGACAGTTCTGCTCAAAGGATCGCCGACGGTGATCTTTGCGCCTGACGGAGAGCGCTACGTAGTGGCGCGGGGCACCGCGGCGCTGGGAACGGGCGGCAGTGGTGACTTGCTCGCCGGAATTGCCGGGACAATGCTGGCTCAAACTCTGGATGCGTCGACGTCCGCGTCTTGCGCGGCGTGGGTTCACGGGCGCGCCGCGGAATTCTGTGAGTACGTTCGCGGCACGACGCTCGAGGACGTTCTTTACGCGTTGCCGCGCGCCTGGAACGAGGGCGAGCCGCCGGTGAATCCTCCAGTTATGGCAGAGTTGCCGGCGGTGGCGCGATGAGCGCTGAAAAGACCGGCGGCGACGTGCGCAACATCGATCTCGGTCCGGGCAAGGAGTTCGACCTCGTTCGCACCCTGCTCTCCGAGTGGGGAAAATCGGCGCAGCACATCGGGGATGATGCCGCCATCGTCGAGGTCCCCCCGGGTGAGAAGCTGGTAATCACGACTGACACTTCTGTTGATGGCGTTCACTTCCGGCACGAGTGGCTCAGTCATTTCGAGATCGGGTATCGGGCTACAGCCGCCGCGCTGAGCGATCTCGCCGCAATGGCAGCTCGCCCACTCGGCATCGTCATCGCGCTGACGCTTCCCGAAGCCGACCGGCTCGAGGCGCGCGCCCTGGCAACGGGTATACGCGAGGGCGCGTCGGCGGTGCTGTGCCCCATCGTCGGGGGTGACCTCTCGTCGGGCAAAACTCTTTCGCTAACGATCACCGCGCTGGGCAGCGTCGCACGTCCCCTGTCGCGCGCGGGCGCGAAAGCTGGGCAGCGCGTCTATGTCACAGGTTACCTCGGCGGTCCCGCCGCGGCGGTGCGTGCCTGGGGCGCGGGGAAGGAACCGACCGAGCGGGACAGGGCGCGCTTCGCCAACCCGGTACCTCGAATCGAGGCGGCAGTGGGGCTGGCGCAGCGCGGGGCTACCTCCGCAATAGACATTTCAGATGGGCTGATAGCGGACCTGGGGCACGTCGCCGCCGCAAGCAAGGTCTGCATAGAGATCGACGTGGATCGAATTCCGCATGTCGAGGGTGTATCGTCAACACAGGCCGCAAATTCCGGCGAAGAATACGAAATCGTAGTAACCGCTCCCGCGATCGACACCGAAGGCTTCGCCGCGGAATTCGGGCTCGCTCTCACAGAAATCGGCCGGGTTGTTGCCGGACCTCCTGGAGTCGAGCTGCTGAAGGGCGGGAAAAAAATCTCTGCTCCGCCCGGCTTCGATCACTTTCGGGACAAATGATCTCCTTTCTACGAACGATTCTCACGGCCATCGCGGTAGTCCTCGTGACGACGGTGCTGGGACTCACGGTAATCATCGCTGCACTCCTTGGTGTGAAGGACAAGCCGGGCGGGATCTACGACAACGTTCCGCGCTGGTGGTCTGTTTGGGTGTTGTGGGCCGCGGGAATAAAAGTCCGTGTCCACGGTCTCGAGAATAGCGAACATGCCGGGCCCCGGATCTTCGCCTCCAATCATGTCAGCTGGTTCGACGTGCCGGCGCTCGCCGGGGTTCTTCCGCGCTACAAATTCGTCGCCAAGGCCGAGCTGTTCAAAGTCCCGATATTCGGCGGCGCAATGCGCGCCGTGGGAATGATCGAGATCCAGCGGGACAACAGAAAGGCGGCGTTCGGAGCATATGACGTGGCCGCCGAGCGAATCAGGCAGGGCAATTCGGTTGTCGTATTTCCGGAAGGCACGCGAGGGCACGCCTATCCGCTCCGTCCATTCAAGAAGGGTCCGTTCGTGCTCGCGATCGCGGCGGGAGTCCCCATCGTTCCCATTATCGTGCACGGCACAATTGAGAGCCTGCGCAAAGGATCATTTCGGGTTCATCCGGGCACGATTGATATACATTTGCTCGAGCCCGTCACCACCACGGGTGTGGACTACGTTCACCGAGAGGCGCTGATGCAGACGGTGAGAACGAGGATGGCCGACGCGATGCGCGATTTGTACGGCGTCGAGCCGCTGCCGACTCCAGTCTCGCGTCTGCGTTCGTCTGTCGAGGTGCTTTCGTCCGAGACGGATCCAACCGAAACACGATAGCCACCGAATCAACTACGAGAGAATGTCGACCATAGCAGACATCAAGGCGCGCGAGATCCTGGACAGCCGCGGAAATCCAACCGTCGAAGCTGACGTCACGCTCACGAGCGGCGCCTTCGGACGCGCCGCAGTCCCGAGCGGCGCCTCCACGGGTGAGCACGAAGCGCTCGAGCTGCGCGACGGAGACGCCGAGCGGTATCTGGGGAAGGGAGTGGAGCAGGCGGTGCAGAGCGTGGAGGAGCGGATCGCGCCAGCGCTGAGCGGGCTTTCAGCCAGCGATCAAATGGTGATTGACCGCACGATGATCGAGCTGGATGGCACCGACAATAAAGGGAAGCTGGGCGCAAACGCGATTCTTGCCGTATCGATGGCGACCGCGCGCGCAGCGGCAATGGATGTCGGGCTGCCGCTCTACCGCTACCTGGGCGGTCCAATGGCGCGTACGATGCCCGTCCCGATGATGAACATCCTGAACGGCGGCGCGCACGCGACAAACACAGTGGACTTTCAGGAGTACATGATCGTTCCCATCGGCGCGACGAGCTTTCGCGAGGCGCTCAGAATGGGCGCGGAAGTTTTTCATGCGCTCAAGAAAGTGTTGGTGAAGCGGAAACTGTCCACGGGAGTTGGTGACGAAGGTGGATTCGCACCGGACCTCAAGAACGACGAGGAGGCATTACGCGTCGTCGTCGAAGCGATCGAGGCCGCGGGATACGCTCCCGGCCGCGAGATAGCGATCGCGCTCGACCCCGCCGCCTCCGAGATGTTCAAGAACGGGACTTACACGTTCAAGAAGAGCGGCGCGGGTACCCTCGACTCCGACGGAATGATCGATCTCTATCGGAAATGGCTCGACGAATATCCGATCGTATCCATCGAAGATGGACTCGCCGAGGACGATTGGGAGGGCTGGGCCAAGCTCACCGCAGCGCTTGGTGATCGGGTTCAGCTCGTGGGAGACGACATATTCGTGACCAGCACCGAGCGCCTCGCGCGCGGAATTGAGTCGGACGTCGCGAACGCGATCCTCATCAAGCTGAATCAAATCGGTACGCTCACGGAGACGCTCGAGGCGATCGAGATGGCCCGCGCGAAT